>DASQVL010000803.1:0-3148 GCA_035640795.1 Crenalkalicoccus sp.
AATGGCCCGTCGGCCTCGCACGATCTTGCCGAAGGCGCCGGGCGACGGCCGGGCTGAACTTCAGGACCCAGCGCCTGACCGCCTCGTACGAGAGTTCGAAGCCTCGTTCGGCCAGCACGTCCTCGACATCGCGGTAGTTGACCGTGAACCGGACGTACAACCACACGGCGTGCTGGATGACCACCGGCGGGAGCTGGTGGCGAGCATAGGAGATCGGCGGCATCGTCCCAGCTTACGCGGCCCGTCCCCTTCTCGCCCCGTTTGCGTGACAATGCCTCCGCGACCAGACAGTCAGGCCTTTAACGGACAGCCGCTTGCCTCAGCCGAGGGAAAGGACTCGGCAGCCGGGACGCGGGCGACGGCTTCGAGGTAGTCCCACGCGGCCTTGGACTGGTCAGGCGACTTCACGCGCATCAGGTACAGATCGAACACCATCTTCCCGTTCGCTTGGATCCGGCCGTTCCGGGTGTACATGTCCTGCACCGGCGTCGATCTCATCGCCGCGAGCACGGGTTGCGTGTCGGCGCTGCCCGCCGCCTTCACACCCCGCAAATAGTGCAGCGCGGCGGAATACGCCGCGGCCTGCAAATCGGTGGGCATTCGGCCCGTCCGGCCGGAGAAGCGCTTGGCCCAATCGCGCGAAGCCTCGTCCAGGTCCCAGTACCAGGATTGCACGAACTGGAGCCCCTGCGCCGCCTGCAGCCCGAGCGCGTGGACGTCCGTGAGGTAGCAGATGGGGGTGACCACCGATTGCCGCCGGGTGAGCCCGAACTCCGCGGCCTGCTTGACCGCGTTGGCCATGTCACTGCCGCTGCTCGCGATCACCACGACCTCGGCGCGCGACGTGGTGGCGCTCATCAGGTAGGAACCGAAATCGGCCGTGTTCAGGGGATGCTTCACCGACCCGACGACCCGGCCGCCGCCGGCCGTGATGGCACGCGTCGCGTCCGCCTCCGTGGACAATCCGAACACGTAGTCCACGGTGACGAAGAAGTAGGTCTTCTTGCCGGCCCGAAGCAGGGGCTGGAACAGCGCCGCGGCATCGGCGTAGGTGGTCTGCGCCCATTGGAAGCTGTTCGGCGAGCAGCCCTTGCCGGTGATGTCCGAACTCGTCGAGGACACGTGCACCGCGATCTTGTCGAACTGGCGCGCGAGCGGCTGCGCGCCCAGCGAGACGGCGGAGTTCGCGAAGTCCATCACCATGCTCACACGGCCCGGGCCGAACCACTCCCGCACTAGGCTCAGCCCGACGTCGGGCTTGTTCTGGTGGTCCCCCACCAGCACCTCTATGGGCCGACCCAGTACGCTCGCCCCGAAGTCGGCCACCGCCATCCTGGCGGCGTGGACCGAGCCCGGCCCGGCGAGGTCGGCGTACGGGCCTGTTTGGTCGTTGAGCACGGCAATTCGCAACGGCTCCCCCGCGCCCTGCGCGCTTGCGCGCCCGGCGAAGATGCATGGGGCGGCCAAGGCGCCGCCGACCAGTCCGCGCCGGCCAAGTCTAGGGTTCGTCCGTTTCATGCGTCAGCCTCCGTTCCCGGCGTCACATGGAGCGCAGTGGGGATGCTCCACCACCTCAGGGTGGCGCGCGACACCGCCGCGAAGGCGCGGACCCGGGCCATGCTGACGTTGGAGGCGCACCCGTCCTCGGCGCTCCGGCAGCCCCGGGCGGCCGGCTCGAGGCCATCGGCGGCGAACACGCGGCGCCGTTCGGCACCTAGCCGCCCTGCGCGGCGCCACTGACCGCGACGACGGTCCCGGCCACCGGACTCGGCCTCTAGCTGTGAGACCAGCGGGCAGCGCCTGAACCGGGGGCACTGGCCGGGCAGCGCCGACCTCCGCCCGGTCGCCGTTGTGCGGATGGGCGGCCACCCGCTCACCACCGACGATATCGGGCGCGGCGCGGCTGAGGGGACCAGCAGGGCGGAGATCATCCGCTGCCGCAAGCGCTTCGCCGCAAGTGGGATCTTCGGTCGCCTCCGCCGTAGCGGCGCAGCCATCGGCGCGGCGCGAGCCGCCGCACGACCGCTACAGGAGCATCGAAGCCGCCGTTCATCCCCGGACTCCACCCTGCGGCACCGCTATCTCCAGCCAGCCCCGCGCGTCCATGCGCGCCGCATCGCCGGGGCGGAGCAGCACGGTGGTGGTGGCACTCTCGACGATGGCCGGCCCGGAGAGTGCTTGGTCCGGCGCCAGTGCCTCGAAGCGGAAGACCGGCACCGCTTCGACCTCGGCCGCGCCCTCCAGACGGATGCGCCGATGCGCCCGCGGCTCGGCGGCGAGGCGCGCCGCGGGGGAGGGGGCCGCCGCCTCGGGCAGGCGGCCCACCACGGCGAGTTTGGCGTTCACCAGCACCACCTCCTCCTCCGGCAGCGCATAGGTGAAGAGCGCTCGGTGGCGGGCGTGGAAGGCCGCCCGTACCTGGCCGGCCAGATCCGCGCCATGCCAATCCACCCCGTCCAGCGGCACGGGGATCTCGAACACCTGCTCGCCGTAGCGCATGTCGGCGCTGCGCCGCACCGCGACCTCGCCCGCGAACCAGCCGGCCATGCGGGAGCGCGCCTTTGCTTCCAGGCCGTCAAACAGGGCGCAGAGCGCGGCGTCCTGCGGCATCCCGCCGGCGGCGAGCGCGCTCTGCGCGACCTCGTGGCGCAGGTCGGTGTGCAGCATCCCCCACGCGGAGAGGCCGGCGGCGAAGAGCGGCACGGTGGCGCGCTCCAGCCCCAGCTCACGCGCCACCGCCGTCGCGTGCAGCCCGGCCGCGCCGCCGAAGGCGAGTAGCGCGTAATCGCGCGGATCGACGCCGCGGCGGACCGTTGCCACGCGCACGCCGTCCGCCATGCGGGCGTTGACGAGAGCGTGGATGCCGGCGGCGCATGCCCCGGGGGCGATGCCGAGCCGCGCCGCCAGCCGCGCCACCGCCGCCTCGGCCGCCGCCGGGTCCAGTCGCTTGGCGCCGCCGAGAAAGTTGTCCGGGTCAAGGTAGCCGAGCACGAGGTTGGCGTCGGTCACGGTCGGCTCGGTCCCGCCGGCGCCATAGCAGGCGGGGCCGGGCACGGCGCCGGCGCTCCGCGGTCCGACCTGGAGCGTGCCGCCCGGGCCGAGATGCGCGACGGAGCCGCCGCCGGCGCCGAGCGTCACGATGTCGAGG
>DASQVL010000804.1:0-2886 GCA_035640795.1 Crenalkalicoccus sp.
CACGCCGGAGGAGGTCGCGGCGCTGCGTGCGGCCGGCGCGCTGGGTTAGGACCGGACGCTTCCACCCGCCGGGGCGCCGGCGCATCCTCCGCGACCGAACGGAGGAGGAGACGCCCGCCATGGCCGCCGCCGCGACGCCGGAACCCTTCACCCTGTCCGTGCCCGACGCCGCCATCGCCGACCTCAAGGAGCGGCTGGCCCGCACGCGCTGGCCCGACGAGGCGCCGGACGCGCCCTGGTCCTACGGCACGAGCCTCGCCTATCTCCGCGACCTCGCCGCCTATTGGCGCGACCGGTTCGACTGGCGCGCGCAGGAAGCGGCGCTGAACGCCTTCCCGCAGTCCATCGTGACGCTGCACGGCATCGACCTGCACTTCCTGCACGTGCCCGGCAAGGGTCCGGCGCCGATGCCGCTGCTGCTGCTGCATGGCTGGCCCGGCTCGGTGCTCGAATTCCTGGAGATCATCCCGCGCCTTGCCGATCCCGCGCGCTTTGGCGGCGACCCGCGCGATGCCTTCACCGTCATCGCTCCCTCGCTGCCCGGCTACACCCTCTCCTTCCGCCCCGGCCAGAAGCGCTTCGGCGTGGCGGAGATCGCCGACTGCGTGGCGGAGCTGATGACCGTGCTGGGCCATGCTCGCTTCGGCGCGCAGGGCGGCGACTGGGGCGGTTTCGTCGCCTCCCGCCTGGGCGCGGTGCATGCGGAGCGGATGATCGGCATCCACCTGAACATGCTGGCGGTGCGGCGCGACCCGGTGACGGAGCCGGCCAATGAGGAGGAGCGGCGCTATGCCGGGGAGCTCGCCGAATGGCTGCACGAGGAGACCGGCTACCAGGCCATCCAGGGTACGCGGCCGCAGACCCTGGCCTATGCCCTGACCGACAGCCCGGCCGGCCTCGCAGCCTGGATCGTCGAGAAGTTCCGCGCCTGGACGGATGGCGGCGGCAGCCCGGAGGGCGCGGTGCCGCGCGACCGGATGCTGGCCGACATCTCCCTCTACTGGTTCACCGGAGCGGTCGGCTCCTCCTTCTGGCCCTATTATGCGCGGCTGCACGGGCCCTGGCCGGTCCCCGGCAGGGTGGCGGTGCCGATGGGCTACGCGCAATTCCCGCGCGAGATCCTGCGGCCCCCGCGCTCCCTGGCCGAGCGGACCTACACGGACATCAGGCGCTGGACGGTGATGCCGAAGGGCGGGCATTTTGCGGCGCTGGAGCAGCCCGCCGCCCTGGCCGCAGAGGTCGCTGCCTTCTTCCGCGCATTGCGCTGACCGCGACTTGGCGGGTATTCCAGTCTCTGGTTTTGTCGCGTTTTCCGGGACACTGGCAGATCGCCGTAGGGCGGCACCCGTGCCGTGCACGGCTGAAATGCGCGAGCACCTTGTTCTGGATCGCATTTCCCGCGGCGAACCGCGCACACTTCGCCTGGAAATGCTCTAGCTCCGCCGCCGGAAGCGCTCCACCGCGGCGACCAACGCCGTGCGCACACCCGGCTCCAGCGCCGAATGCCCGGCATCCGGCACCACGGTGAGGCGCGCCCGCGGCCAGGCGACGGCCAGTTCGAACGCCGTCTCCGCTGGGCAGACCATGTCGTAGCGGCCCTGCACGATTTCCGCCGGGATGTGGCCAATCCGCCCCATGCGGCCGAGCAGCCCGCCCTCCGGCAGGAACAGCCCGTTGGCGAAATACCAGGCCTCGATTCGGGCGAGGCCGAGCGCGGTGCGGTCCTGCGCGAAGCTCGCCACCGTGTCCGGGCTCGGCAGCAGGGTGGAGCAGGAGCCCTCATACTGGCTCCAGGCCCGCGCCGCCGGCAGGTGGACCAGCGGGTCCGAGTCGCAGAGCCGGCGCAGATAGCCGGCCAGCAGGTCGCCCCGCTCCTCCGGCGGCAGGTGTTCGGCGAAGGTCGCCCAGGCATCGGGGAAGACGCGGCGGAGGCCGGTCAGGAACCACTCCACCTCCTGCCGCCGGCCGAGGAAGACGCCGCGCAGCACGCAGCCGGTGACGCGCTCGGGATGCTCCTGCGCATAGGCCAGGGCGAGGGTGCTGCCCCAGCTGCCGCCGAAGAGCAACCAGCGCTCGACGCCAAGAAAGCGCCGCAGCGCCTCGATGTCCGCGACCAGATGCGCCGTGGTGTTGTCGCGCAGCTCGCCCAGGGGGCGGGAGCGGCCGGCCCCGCGCTGGTCGAAGATCACGACGCGCCAATGGCCGGGGTCGAAGAAGCGGCGATGCACGGCGCCGGCGCCGGCGCCGGGGCCGCCATGCAGGAAAAGGGCCGGCTGGCCGCGTGGGTTGCCGACCTGCTCCCAGTACATGACGTGGCCGGCCGAAAGTGGCAGCAGGCCGGTCTCATAGGGCGCGATGTCGGGGAAGAGGTCGCCGCGGGGCATCCCTCCCATTTTCCCTGGCCGCCGCCGCCGGAGCAACCGTCGGAGCAACAGGCGCGCCGGCGTGACCGGCGGCGGCGCGCGGGAGGGCTCTGCCCCCTTCGCCTCGCGCCCCGCCGCGCCTAACTTGCTTGCGATGCCCGCGCCGTCGCACGCCAGTTCCCGCCAGCAGCAGGCGATCGAGCCACGCCCGGTCTGCGCGGTGTGCGGCACGGAGAGCCGGCAGCCGCCCTTCCGGCCGAGCCCGCCGGAGCAGGCGCCCGACCTCGACCTGCGGCCGGGCGAGCCGGTCCGCAGCAGCATGGCGCGCTGGCTGCAGCAATGCCCCTCCTGCGGCTATGCGGCGCCCAATATTTCCAAGGCGCATCCGGCGGCCGCCCAGGCGGTGGCCGCGGCACCCTTCCGCGCGCTGATCGCCGAAACGAGCTACCCGCCGCTGGCGCGCCGCTTCCTCGCCTGGGCGCATGTGCTGGAGGAGACCGGGGCGCTGCACGCGGCGGCCGAG
>DASQVL010000805.1:0-8655 GCA_035640795.1 Crenalkalicoccus sp.
CGTTCGTCACGTACCAGTCATTGCCCATGATGCAGTGGCGCTTCAGGTCCTGACGCTGGAAGAAGTGGTATTCTTCCCGCGTCATGCCGTTGTCCATCAGGTACTCGTACATCTCGCTCTCCACCCGCCGCCCGTAGTTGAGGTCGAGGGAGAGGAAGCGCTCGGCGTTGCGGCACTCCGCCGGACCGATGGCGGCGGGGCTGTCGGCGTGGAAGTACTCGGTCGATTCGCTCTGCACGAAGATGGCATCGGGACGGACGGCGAGGATCGCCTCCATCGCCAGGACGTTCGCGCGCACGGCGTGCTTGAGCGCGGTGACGAAGCCGCGGTCGGAGGAGAGCTGCTCGTTCCACCAGCCGTACTTCGCGCTGAAGACCGCGGTGATGAGCATCTCGTTCACCGGGGTGTAGAGCTGCACCCAGGGAAAGCGCGCGGCGAAGGCGCGGGCGTAGTCGGCGAACAGCGGCGGGAAGTCCGGGTTCTGGAAATCGCCGATCCAGTCCGGCACGCCGAAATGGCAGAGATCCACCACCGGCACGATGCCGAGGGCGCGGAGCGCCGGCAGCGTCTCGTCCGCAAAGGACCAGTCGTGCCGGCCGGGGCCGCGCAGGGTGGTGTGCAGCTGCGGGCCGTAGCGCAGCATGTCGCAGCCCAGCTCGCGCACCAGCGCGAAATCCTCGCGCCAGTGATCGTAATGGCCGCATTCGGCCATCTGGTCGCGGCGGAAGCCCTCCGCGATGACCGGCGCGCTGTTCTCGATCCCGGTGCCGAACAGGAAGCCGCACGGTGCGGGCGGCCGTGCGGCGGTCCCGGTCAGGCTGGCGGGGCTGATGAGGTCGAGCATGGGGCCGGGACCCCTCGCAAAAGTGATGATCTATTGTATTCAGTCTTTCGTGATCTTACCAAGATCCCGTGGCCTGTGGCCGCACTCCGCTCCCGCTTGTTGCCGCAAAGCCGCAGGCGGGTCAGGATGGGAGCGCGCCGGGATTGTTCGGGACCGCCTGCAGCCATGCCCGAGGGCGAAGCGGCCGGAGGATCAGCCACTCTGGCGGCCGCCGCGCATGTAATGTCGCTCGGGCCGATAGCCTGTGCCGCTCAGCCAGCCCCAGAACTCGCCCAGCGCTTTGCGGGCTGTGCGGTACCGGCCCGCTACCTTGATCCTGCGCGTCATGGCCACCTCGTCAGCCACGTTTCCGTTGAAAGGAAAGTCGGCGCCACGGGACGCCACCTGACTTTGCGGAGGAGACGTCCAGAAGGTTGACGGAAGGTATATAACAGCGCGTCTGACCAAGATATTGGCCGAGAGTAAGGGCCGGACACTGATGAGGAAGGGAGATCCTATACTCGGGTCTAACCTCACCCTCATCGAGTCGTAGCTCCGCGTTTCAGCCCTCGTCACCGGCGCTGCGCTGCACGCCTTGGGACGCCGTGCAGGCTGGCGCCAGGAGGGCGAGGGCTGCAGCCAAGGCAGCCCGACGAGAACGCGGCCGGCCATGGTGGGGGCGCTGCATGTGCGCCGAGGCCCGCAATGGCGCGGCGGGCCCTCGGCTGCCCGGTCCGCCGCGCGGGAAGCGGGTCAGGAGCAAAGCGGTGTCAGGCGCGCTCCGGCTCGAAGCTCCGCTGCCAGAGCGTGGCCCCTGACATGTCCTTCAGCAGCACGGTCATGGCGCCGCTCTTCCCGTCGATCGCCACCTCCCCGAAATACTGCATGCCCTCCGAGGGCGGGACGTTGATCCGTCCGTCCGGCGCCTTCTGCCAGACCACCTCCAGGCCGAAGGTGTCGTCCGGCGCGTTCGGCCCGAAGGTGCCGGCCTGCAGCGGGCCGCTCACGAATTCCCAGAAGGGCGCGAAATCCGTGTAGCTGGCGCGCGCCGGGTCGTAGCGGTGCGCGGCGGTGTAGTGCACGTCGGCGGTCAGCCAGACCACGTTGCGGATGCCGGCATGCCTGATGGCCGAAAGCAGCCCGGCGATCTCGATCTCCCGCCCCAGCGCCGGGCCATCCCCGTTCGCGATCGCCTCGAACATGTCGCGCCCCTGCGCGTCCTTGCCGTCCGGCACCTGCAGGCCGATCGGCATGTCGGCCGCCACCACCTTCCAGGTCGCCTGGCTGGTCAGCAGCCCGTCCAGCAGCCAGCGCACCTGCGCGGCGCCGAGGAAGGCCGTCTCCGGCCCCGCCTGCTCCTGCCGGTTATAGCTGTTCGGCCCCCGGTAGCTCCGCATGTCGAGCGCGAAGACGTCGAGGTGCGGGCCGTAGGCGACCTTGCGGTACACCCGCTCCAGCTCGTCCGCGCCGTGCGGGCGCATCGGCGCGTAGTCCAGGAAGGCGCGGGTCGCGCGGGCGCGCAGCACCTGGATGCGCTTCTCCTGGTAGGTCGCCGGCAGCACCTTGCTGTCCGACCAGTTGTTCGTGACCTCGTGGTCGTCCCACATCCAGAGCTGGGCGATCTCCGCATGGAAGCCGCGCACGTTGCGGTCCATCAGGTTGTAGCGGTGCCGGCCGCGGAACTCGGCCAGCGTCTCGGCGACCTTCTCGGTCTCGGGCGTCGTCACGTTCCGCCACAGGCTGCCATCCGGCAGCTTCACCTCCGGCAGGATCGGCCCGTCGGCATAGATCGTGTCGCCGCAATGGATGAAGAAGTCGGCGCCGGTGCGGCGCATGGCGTCATAGCAGCGGTAGCCGCCGCGCGCCTCGTCGATGCCCCAGCCCTGGCCCGCCGTGTCGCCGGACCACAGGAAGCGCACCTCGCGGCGGCCGGCCGGCGCGGTGCGGAAGCGGCCGAGCACGGGGGCCGAGACGGCAGGCGCCGCATCGGGCCCGAGAAAGCTCACCCGGTAGAAGATGTCCGCATCCGACGGCAGGCCGGAGAGGTCCACCCGCGCCGTGTAGTCGGTGGCCTCGGTGGCGAAGGGACCCAGCACGCGCTGCGCGTTGCGCAGCGATTCATCCGCGGCCCACTCGACCACCAGGCGAGAGGTGCGATCGGCGCGGCTCCAGATCAGCGCGCGATCGGCGGTGACGTCGCCGGCGATGGCGCCCCATTCCGCCTTCGGCCGGTCCGCCTCCGCCCCCCCTTGCGCCGGCGCGCGCCCCTGGCCCAAGGCGAGGCGCCCGGCGAGAGGCGCCGCGGCGGCGCTGAGCAGCGCACGGCGGGGCAGGCGGATGCGGGCCATGGGATCTCCTCCGGGCTTGGCGCGCGCACGCTAGCCGAAGCGCCGTGACACTTCGCGGACGGGGCGGTTGCGCGGCCGTGACCGCCGCCTATCGTGCGCGCGGCGAGGCAGGGATGTCGCGGATGGCTGCGCGGGTTGTCGGGTGACCGAGGTTGTGGTGATCGGCGGCGGCATCGTCGGCGCCTGCAGCGCGCTGGAATTGCTGCGCGACGGCCATCGGGTGACCCTGCTGGAGCCCGGCCCGCCCGGGGGCGAGCAGGCGGCGAGCTACGGCAATGGCTGTTGGCTCAGCCCGATGTCGGTCATCCCGCCTGCCGTGCCGGGCCTCTGGCGCAAGGTGCCGCGCTTCATCGCCGATCCGCTGGGACCGCTCGCCATCCGCTGGCGCTACCTGCCGCAGGCGGCCCCCTGGCTGGTGCGCTACCTCGCCTCAGGCTGGACGGAGGCGCGCGTGGCGCGCACTGCGGTGGCGCTGCGCGCCCTGCTGCGCGATGCGCCGGCCCTGCATGCGCGCCTCGCCGGGGAGGCTGGCGTGCCGGAGCTGATCCGCCGCACCGGCCTGATCTACGCCTACCCGGACCGCGCAGCCTTCGCGGCGGAGGCGATGGCCTGGCGCATCCGCCGCCAGGTCGGGATCGAGTGGCTCGAGCTCTCCGCCGAGGAGCTCCGCCAGCGCGAGCCGGCGCTCGACCGTCGCTACGGCTTCGGCGTGCTGGTGGAGGAAGGCGGGCACTGCCTCGACCCCGGCGCCTATGTGGCGGCTCTGGTTGCGCAGGCCGAGGCCCTGGGCGCGCGTCGCCTGGCGCGCCGCGCCACCGGCTTCCGCATTGCCGGGGGGCGGCTGCAGGCGGTGCTGACCGATGCCGGGGAGGTGCCTGCGGAGCGCGCCGTCATCGCCGCCGGCGCGCATTCGCAGCCGCTCGCCGCCGCCGCCGGGGATCGCGTGCCGCTGGAGACCGAGCGCGGCTACCACGCCATGATCGAGGGCGCGGAGGCCGGGCCGCGCACGCCGATGATGCCTTCCGACGGCAAGATGTCGGTCACCATGACGCGCCGTGGTTTGCGCTGCGCCGGCCAGGTGGAGATCGCGGGGCTCGCCGCCGCGCCGGACTGGCGGCGCGCAGCGATCCTGCGGGACCACCTGCTCCGCATGTTCCCGGCCCTGCCGCGGGACCTGCCGGCGGAGCGCGTGCGCATCTGGATGGGGCACCGGCCGAGCCTGCCGGACGGCCTGCCCTGCCTCGGCCCCGCGCGCGGCACGCCGGACGTGGTGCACGCCTTCGGGCACGGCCATGTTGGGCTGGTGGCGGGCGCGCGCAGCGGCCGCATCGTTGCGCAGTTGATTGGCGGGCGCGTGCCGGAAATCGACATCGTTCCCTTCAATGCACGCCGCTTTGCTTGAAGAAATACCGCGTGCATTGATCCGGCCGGGATGCCATGGTGTTGCCGCGGGCCTGTGCGCGGGTGCCGTGTGAACACTGTTATGGATACGAGCAAAAGTGCCTTCGGATGATGAATCGCTGGGCGGCGCGGAAGGGTCCGTCGAGGCCCAGGTCAAGTGGTACAACGCCCGCAAAGGGTTCGGCTTCGTGCTGGGACCGGATGGGCAGGACGTGTTCTTCCACGCATCGGCGCTGACCGAGGCTGGGATCGAACCGCCGGAAACGGGCGACACCCTGGTCTGCGAGATCGGCACCGATCGCCAGGGGCGCCGCCTGGTCACCCGCATCATCGAACGTCGGCCCGGTGAGGGCGCCGCCGCCGCTGGCGCCCGCCGGCCCTTCGGCGGTGGTGGCGGCTTCGGCGACCGGCCGCCGCGGCGCGATTTCGGCGGTGGCGGCGGCTTCGGCGACCGGCCGCCGCGACCCTTCGGGGACCGCCCGCCCCGACGTGACTTCGGCGGTGGTGGCGGCTTCGGCGGTGGTGGCGGCTTCGGCGACCGTCCGCCACGGCGCGATTTCGGCGGCGGTGGCGGCTTCGGCGGTGCGCCGCGCCCCTTCGGCGACCGTCCCCCGCGCCGCGACTTCGACCGCGATGCGGGTGGCCCCACCTACAGCCTGAACGGCACGGTGAAGTGGTTCGACCAGGTGCGCGGCTTCGGCTTCGTGACGCCGGATGATGGCGGGCAGGACGTGTTCCTGCACTCCTCCGTGCTGCAGCGCGCCGGGCGCCAGGACGTGCAGCAGGGCGAGAAGGTCTCGCTCGAGGTGCGCGACGGCCAGCGCGGCCGCCAGGCGGTGGTGCTGAAGTAACGGCCGCAGCATCGGCGGATTTCGAGGGGGCCCCGCGCCATGCGCCGGGGCCCTTTTCCGTTCAGGCTTTGCTCAGGCTTTCGCGCCAGCATGCGCCGTCATGCGGCGCCTCCCCGCCCTGCTGATCCTGCTGCCGGTGGCCGCGGCGGCCCAGCCGCCGGTGCCGATGTGCCTCGCGCAGCGGGAAGGCATGGTCGCCTGCTTCGCCGACAAACTCTGCACCTGCCGCTTCGATCCGGGCGGCAGCCTGGCGGCGCGGCCGCCCGGCTACCGGTGGGATTGCGGCCCCTTGCGGCCCGATTGCGGCGTGGTGCCGCCGACGGTCGGCGCGCCGCCCGCCGCGCTGCTGATGCCGGAGGTCACGCCCGTCCTGCCCGCGCCGCAGGCCGCCGATCCCTTCGCCCAGCCGGGGGCCACGCCGCTCGGCCGCCCCTCCCCCGGCCGCGTCCTGCCGCGCTGAGGGGTTGGAGCAGATCGCCGACGGTCGAACGCCCGGGGGCGTGAATCCGCTCTACAAACAACGTGCTAGTGTCCCGATTCCGAAGTCCTTCGGACTTCGTTCTCGGTCCACTAGCCTTTGTTTTCAGTGGCCTGCTGGTCCGCTCCGCTCGCTGCTGAAGCAGCGAACTTCGCGGGCAGGATACTAGAGCCGTTTCCGCGAGCGCAGGCGAGTGGAAAGCGCTCTACGGGAAGCGCCGCGGCCGCAGCCCGGCCTGGAACCAGCAGATCATCGAGTAGATGTCGTAGACCGGCAGGCCCAGGGCCGCGCGCAGCGCCGCCGCATAGGGCGGCATGTTCGTGCATTCGAGCACAATCGCGCCGAGCTCCGGATGCGCCGCCACCAGGGCGCGACCGGCTGACAGGATGTCCTGCTCCGCCCGGGCGACGTCGAGATCCGTCCCCTCGCCGCGGATCAGCACGCGGAAGAACTCCTCCCCGCCCTCCGTGCCCATCAGTGGCGTGTCGGCCGACGCGCCGGCCGCGGCCAGGTGCGCGGGCGTCAGCGTCGCCGCGCTGACGGTGAGCACGCCGACGCGCTGGCCGGGCGGCAGCAGGGCCTGCACCCAGGGCACCTGCAGGAGGGCCGAGGTCGCGACCGGCACGTGCAGCGACGCCGCGAGCTCCGCCTGGAACAGGGAGAGGAAGCCGCAATTGGTGGTGATGGCCTCGCAGCCCAGCGACACCAGCTCCTGCGCCGCCGCGAGGAAATCCGGCAGCAGGCCGCGCGCGCCCTCCAGCACCACGCGCTCCGGCGTCGCGCCGCGCACCACGCGGTAGAGCACGGGGAAGGGCCAGGACTCCGCATTGCCCATGTCGCCCGGGATGCGCGGGAAGCGCGCATCCAGCATGAGGATGCCGAGCGGCGCGCCGTAGATCGCCTTGCCGCCGCGGGCGATCACGAAGCCGCCTCGCACAAATGGAAGACGGCGCGGGTCGGCGCGGTGAAGCGCCGGTCCAGCACGCGCCAGCCGGCGCCGCGGATCGCATCCTCCCAGCCGCGCACCGGCAGGCCGAGGGTGCCAAGCTCCCACTTGTGGCCGAGCGGGTCGGGCTCCGGCTCGAAGCGCCGCAGCGCCTCCTTCCACTTGGCGAAGAGCAGGCTGCGCCACCAGCCCGGCGCCCAGTGCGCTTCCCAGAACAGGCAGGGGCCGCTGTAGGGGACGGAGAGGAGCAGCCACCTGGCGCCGGAGGCGCGGAAGGCCGCCAGCGCGCCTTCGGCCGCCGGGCGCGGCAGGTGCTCCAGCGTCTCGCAGCAGAGGACGAGATCGTGGCCCGCCATGCGCGCGGGTTCCGGCGCCGTCAGGTCCATGGCGATGTGCGGCACGGCGGGCCGCGCGAAGCGCTGTGGGCCGAGGTCGAGCGTGGTCACCGCGTATCCGGCATTCTCCAGGAGGGCGGTGACGTAGCCGAGATAGGGCCCGACCTCCAGGATGCGCTGCGCGGCGGTCTGCCCGATCAGCTCCAGCTGCAGGTTCTGGTGGCGGATGCGCTTGGCGGCGTAGTAGCGGTGCCATTCCGCCCGCCGCCCCTCCTCCGGCACCGCGTAGCTGGCCGGCAGTGCGGCCCGGGTCCCATCCATCCCCGCTTCCTTCCGCTGCGCGCCCTGTAGCAGGATGTTGCGCGGCGTCACAGGAGGCCAGGGGTGTTCCGGTACGCGATGCGTCTCCTGATGCTGCTGCTGCTCACCCTGCCCGCGCGGGCGGAGGAGGCCTGGCCGAGCCGGCCCGTCACCATCCTGGGCGGCTTCCCCAACGGCGCGGGGACGGACATCTACGCGCGGAAGCTCGCCGAGCCGCTGTCCCAGGCGCTGGGTCAGCCCGTCGTGGTGGACAACCGCAGCGGCGCCGGCGGCAACATCGCCAGCGAGGCGGTGGCGCGGGCGCGGCCGGACGGGTACCTCTTCCTGCTCGGCACGGCGGGCACGCATGCGATCAACGCGGCGCTGTACCGGCGCCTCTCCTTCGACCCGCTGCGCGACGTGACGCATGTGATCCTGCTCGGCGACGTGCCGAACGTGCTGCTGGTGAACCCGGAGAAGCGGCCGCAATACGGGAGCTGCGCCGATGTGGTGGCGGAAGCGCGGGCGCAGCCGGGCGCGCTGAACTATGCCTCCACCGGCAATGGCGCCTCCACGCACCTGGCTGCCGTGCAGCTCGCGCAGGCGCTCGGGATCGAGCTGACCCACGTGCCCTATCGCGGCCAGCCGGGGGCGATGCAGGCGCTGCTCTCCGGCGATGTGGACCTGTTCTTCAACCAGAGCGGGCCTTCGATCGGCCCGGTGCGGCAGGGGCAGCTGCGCGCGCTCGGCGTCTCGCTGAGGGTGCCGATCGCGGCGCTGCCGGGCGTGCCGGCCATTGCCGAGGCCTGCGGCCTGCCAGGATTCGCGACAAGCACCTGGTACGGGCTGTTCGGCCCGCCCGGTCTGCCGGAGGCGATCCGCGATCGCATGAACCGCGAGGTGGCGCGGGTCATCGCGACGCCGGAGTTCCGCGCCTGGCTGGTGGACAGCCAGGGAATCGCTCCGCCCGAGGACACCACGCCGGAGGGGTTCGTGCGGATCCATGCGGAGGATGTGGCGCGCTGGGGGGAGATCGTGCGGCGGTCCGGTGCGCAGCTGGACTGACCGGCCCCGCTTTGGTCGAGCGTCGGGCCGGCGCGAGACGATCGGGAAAGCGCGCCGAAAAAGGGATGAGAAAAAGGATGGTGGGGGTTTGGGGGAGGAAGTTCCCTT
>DASQVL010000806.1:0-4005 GCA_035640795.1 Crenalkalicoccus sp.
TAGCCGAAGTCGCCGATGCGCAGGCCGAGCGTTTCCATCACGCCATGGTCCTGGCGCAGCAGCGCGACCGGCATGCCCGCGGCCACGATCTGTTCTCCGTAACCGACGCAGTGCGCCTGCAACGCAGGACGAAAGAAGAACTCCGGCGGCGGGAGGAAGGCGTAGTCGAAGCGGTCGTCCATCTTCTGCAGCGTCGTCTTGGTGCCCCAGGCCTCGATGGCCCGGCCCATGAGGCGGTTCACCTGCCGCAGGTCGTCGATGCCCAGGATGTGGTCGGCATGGGCATGGGTGAACAGCACCGCGTCCAGCCGCGCCGCGCGGGCGGCCAGCAGCTGGGCGCGCAGATCCGGCCCGGCATCCACCAGCAGCCGCCCGCCGCCCGGGCCCTCCACCAGGCAGGAGGAGCGGAGCCGGCGGTTGCGCGGCTCGGCGGGGTCGCAGACGCCCCAGTCGCCGCCCTCCCCCGGGCCACCGAGCAGCGGCACGCCGCTGGAGGGCCCGCAGCCCAGTATGGTCACGCGCAGCATCGGGACGCTCAGGCCGCGCGGCGGAACAGGCGGAAGAAATTGGCGGTGGTCAGCGCCTCGAGCTGCGCGAGGCCGAGGCCCCGCGTCTCCGCCAGCACGCGGGCGGTGTGGGCGACATAGGCCGGCTCGCACCGCTTGCCGCGCAGCGGCACGGGGGCGAGGTAGGGCGCATCGGTCTCCACCAGCAGACGGTCCTCCGGCAGGTCGCGGGCGATCTGCCGCAGCTCCTCGGATTTCGGGAAGGTCAGGATGCCGCTGAAGGAGACGTAGCCGCCCGTCGCCACTGCGCGCTCGGCCAGGGCGCGGCCGGAGGAGAAGCAGTGCAGCAGGAAGTCGAAGGGCCCGCCCTGCTCCCGCTCCTCGGCGAGGATCGCGGCGATGTCCTCGTCGGCCTGGCGGGCATGGATGGCGAGCGGCAGGCCGGCCAGGCGCGCCGCGCGGATGTGGCGGCGGAAGCCCTCATGCTGCGTCTCGCGCGGTGCCTTGTCGTAGAAATAGTCGAGGCCGCTCTCGCCGATGCCGATGATGCGCGGGTGGTCCGCCAGCCCGACCAGCTGCTCGACCGTGGGCAGCGGCGCCTCGGCGACGTTGTGCGGGTGGATGCCGACGGTGCCCCAGACCTCGTCGAAGCGCTCGGTCAGCCCCTTCACCGCCGCGGCCTGGTCGAAGCGGGTGCCGATCGTCACCAGTCGGCCCACCCCGGCCTCCCGCGCGCGGGCGACCACGGCCTCGACCTCCGCCTCGACGAAGTAGTCGAGGTGGCAATGACTGTCCACGAGCATGGGATCAGGCCGTCTCTTCGATCTTGCGGAACAGCGGCTCCGGCGGCGGGAGGCGCGTGCCCGCCGGCAGCAGCCGGTGCAGGCTGGCGAGGTCGCGCTCTGCCGGCGGGACGCCGAGCTGGTCGAGCATCCGCGCCATGGTGCCGGGCATGAAGGGCTGCAGCACCGTGGCCAGCGTGCGCAGCACGGTGTGCAGCGTGCGCAGCACATCGGCCATCCGCGCCGGGTCGGTCTTCTTCAGCGCCCAGGGCTGCTGCTCGGCGATCCAGGCATTGGCGGCGCGGACCACCGCCCAGACGCGTTCCAGCGCCTCGTGGAAGGCCTGGGCGTCGAGCAGCGCGCCGACCTCCGTCACCAGCGCATCGGCCGGGCGCAGCAGCGCGCCGTCCGCCGGGGTGGCGGGCTGCACGGCGGGCAGCACGCCGTCCAGGTTGCGCTGGATCAGGGAGAGGGTGCGCTGGGCCAGGTTGCCGAGGTCGTTGGCGAGCTCGCTGTTCAGCCGCCCGACCAGGGCGCGGCGGGAGAAATCGCCGTCATTGCCGAAGGGCACCTCCCGCAGCAGGAAGTAGCGCAGCGGATCCAGGCCGAACTCATCGATCAGCGCGTGCGGGTCGATCGCGTTGCCGAGGGACTTCGACATCTTCTGCCCCTCGATCGTCCACCAGCCATGGGCGAAGACGCGCTTCGGCGGCGCGATTCCGGCCGCCATCAGGAAGGCCGGCCAGTAGATGGCGTGGAAGCGGACGATGTCCTTGCCGACGAAGTGGACATCGGCCGGCCAGAAGCGCCAGCGCGGCGCGGCCTCGTCCGGGTAGCCCGCCGCGGTGATGTAGTTCGTCAGCGCGTCGAGCCAGACATACATGACGTGGTCCGGGTCGCCGGGGACCGGCACGCCCCAGCGGAAACTGGTGCGGCTGACCGAGAGGTCCTGCAGCCCCGAGCGGACGAAGGCCTTCACCTCGTTGCGGCGGCTTTCGGGGCCGATGTCGATCCGCTCCGGATGGCCGGGCGGCAGGTCGTAGCGGCGCAGCAGCTCGTTCTGCCATCTGGAGAGGCGGAAGAAGTAGCTGGGCTCCCTCACCCACTCCACCGGCGCGCCGGAGGGCGCGTATTTCACGCCGTCGCGCTCGGTCAGCTCGTCCGGGCCGTAGAAGGCCTCGTCGCGCACTGCATACCAGCCCTCATAATGGCCGAGATAGATCTCGCCGCGCTCGGCGAGACGCTGCCAGAGCACCTGGCAGGCGTGCTTGTGCCGCGGCTCGGTGGTGCGGATGAAGCCGTCGTTGGAGAGCTCGAGCCGCGCGGCGAGCTCGCGGAAATGCGCGCTGACGCGGTCGGTGAAGGATTGCGGGTCCTCCCCGGCGTCGCGGGCGGCCTTCTCCACCTTCTGGCCGTGCTCGTCCGTGCCGGTCAGGAAGAACACCTCGTTGCCGGCCAGGCGCTTCCAGCGCGCCAGCACATCGGCGGCGATGGAGGTGTAGGCGTGGCCGATATGGGGCCGGTCGTTCACGTAGTAGATCGGCGTGGTGATGTAGGTCAGCGTCATCGTCCGGCCTTTGGGCTCAGCGCAGAGATGGGGCAAGGCGCGCGGGGGCGGAAGGAGCGTCCCGCCCGCGCCTGGCCTTTTGCGTCGCCGCATCCGCCACGTCTCGCGAAAACGCACGGAAAGGGGGTGGGGGCGTGGGGGAAGGGTTCCCCTATCTGCCCACGGGCCACCTACGCAGCCAGCCAGCCCAGCCCGGTCAGCACCGCCTGCCGGCGGTCGAGGTTCAGCCGCTCCGTCTCCTCCGCCAGCCGCCCGAGCCGCTCCCACAGTGCCGCCCAGTCCCCCAGCGGCCGTGCCGCCACCCAGGCCGGCGCCGCCCCGCCCCGCCCCGCTTGGCGTAGCGCCGCCGCCAGCGCTCGCCGCAGCAGCGCCATGAAGGTGGGCAGCGCCGCGCCGTCACGCCGCCCCGCCACCTGGTCCGCGATGGCGTGCAGCCGGCGCGGGTCGGGCCGCGGCAGGGCGGCCAGCGCCTCCTCCACCAGCGCCTGCAGGGCGAGCCCCTCCCCCTCCGCGAGCGTCAGGGCCCGGCCCGGGCACCCCTCGGCCAGGCGGGACAGCGCCGCCCGATCCCCCTCCGACAGCTCCGGCAGGGCGGCGGCGAGGAGCGGCGCCATCGCCCCGCCTTCCAGCGGGAACAGGTCGAGCCGCCGGCAGCGGCTGCGGATCGTGGGCAGTAACCGGTCCGGCTGGGCGGAGGTGAGCAGCAGCACGGTGCGCGGCGGCGGCTCCTCCAGCGTCTTGAGCAGGGCGTTCTGCACGGCGAGGCTGTCCGCCCGCTCCGCCTCGTCCACCACCACCACGCGCCAGCCGCCCTCGGCCGCGGTGTGGGCCAGGAAGCGGCCGGCGGCACGGGCATCCTCCACGCGCAGGATCTCCTTGCGGCCGCGCTCCCCCGTATTGGGCTCAAGGGTCAGCAGATCGGGGTGCGCGCCGGCGGCGACGCGGCGGAAGACCGGGCTTTCGGACGGAACGAAGAGCGGCGCCTCGCCCGGCGCGTCGGCGGGCTCCCCGGCCAGCAGCCAGCGCGCGCAGCGGAAGGCGAGCGTCGCCTTGCCGAGGCCGGCGGGCCCGGCGATCAGCCAGGCATGGTGCATCCGGCCGGCGCGCGCCGCGGCGGCCAGCGTCGCCGCGGCGTGCTCATGCCCGATCA
>DASQVL010000807.1:0-2679 GCA_035640795.1 Crenalkalicoccus sp.
CAGCAGGTCGATCGCGGCCGCGAGCCGTGCGGCGGGCGTCACGCGCGGAGGCGCTCCGGCAGCGCGGCGAGCCCGCCCGCCAGCGGCGCCGCCAGCGCGTCGAGCCAGTACTCCACCGGCTGTCTGCCGCGGTTGAGCCAATGGACGCGGAAGCCGAAGCGCGCGGCGCCATAGGCGTCCCAGGGGTTGGAGGAGACGAAGGCCACCTCGTGCGGCTGGCAGGCATAGCGCTCGGTCACCAGCGCATAGACGCGCGGCGCCGGCTTGTGGATGCGGAGCGGGTGCACGGAGAGCACGGCGTCCAGCAGCGGCGCGAGGCCGCCGGCCCGGACCGCCGCGCCCAGCATCTCCGGCGTGCCGTTCGAGAGGATGGCGCAGGGGAGGCCGCGGTCGCGCAGCGCCCGCAGCATGGGCACGACCTCCGGATAGGCGTCGAGCTCGCGGTAAGCGGAGAGCAGGTCCTCGCGCAGCGCTTCGTCCGCCACGCCATGCGCGGCGAGGGCGTAGCCGAGGGCGCGCCCGGTGATCGTCCAGAAATCCTCGTAGGTGCCGGTGGCGGAGAGCATCCAGCTCGCCTCCAGCTGCTTCTGCCGCCAGAGGGCGGAAACCGGCTGCGCCTTCTCGCCCAGCCTGGCGGCGTGGCGCGCGACGGCGGCGTGGACGTCGAGCAGGGTGCCGTAGGCGTCGAAGACGGCGGCGCGGAAGCGGGGCATGGGGCGTCCTCCTGCGGGGTTGGGGGAGACCATAGTGGTACACGCCCGACGCCTGGTGCCCGAGGGATGCGCCACTCGACCCAAGGCGGACAGCGACGGTACGGTTGGCTGCCAATCGCGATCGCCCGGGCGAGACGGACGCTTCCCGGGCGGAGAAAAGCGGCCGGCTACCTGATCCGGAGGACAGCGGACGGGGAAACCAGACCGAAGAATTGGCCTCAAAGCGAAGGGACACGCAATGTCAAAGAATAGCATCTGTCTCTGGTACGACAAGGACGCCGAGGCTGCCGCCCGCTTCTACTCGGAGACCTTTCCTGACAGCGTGGTGAGTGCCGTGCACCGTGCACCCAGCGACTACCCGGCCGGCAAGAAGGGCGACGTGTTGATGGTCGAATTCACGGTAGCGGGCATTCCTTGTCTCGGCCTGAACGGGGGGCCCAATGTCAAGCATAACGAAGCCTTCTCGTTCCAGATCGCAACCGACGACCAGGAGGAGACCGACCGCTACTGGAATGCCATCGTCGGCAATGGCGGCCAGGAGAATGTGTGCGGCTGGTGCCAGGATCGATGGGGGATTTCCTGGCAGATCACTCCGCGCGTACTGACCGACGCGCTGGCGGCTGGCGGCGACGAAGCAAAGCGCGCGTTTGAAGCCATGATGACCATGAGGAAGATCGACGTCGCGGCGATCGAGGCGGCCCGGCGCGGTTGACGCTCCATCGGGGGACGCCCGGCGCGCTGCTCCGTCTGGAACGGCCTCCTCTCCCGCGGGCAGCGCGAAAAGACATGGTTTCCAAAGGCCTCCGGGCCTTTGGCGGATGAGGGAGTTTGAGGGAGAGGGCAGAGCCCTCTCCCTCAATCAAGCGCGCTGCGCGCCGCGCCCCGCGCGAAGACCGAGCGCAGCCAGTGCCGGTCCGTCCGCTTGTAGGCGACCGCGCAGTGCATGGCGACAGCGCCGAGCGCGCGCGGCCGGTCGAGCAGCGCCCGCCCGCGGAGCGCCGCGTCCGGCCCCTGCTCCGCCGCCACCTGGGCGAAGGCCCGCGTCAGCAGCCCCGGCCCGGTGGAGAGCCAGAGCATGTCCGTATCGCCCCGGTTCAGCGCCTCAGTCGCCAACTCCAGTGCCCGCCCGGTCACCGCATCGCCCGGCGCAGCGGCCAGCAGGTTGTTGCCGATGGTGCCGAACTCCTCGAGGTAGCCGAGGAAGCCGAGGCCGGGGCGGAGCCAGGGGTCGAAGGGCGCGCGGCAGCGGTCATCGGCATCGGCGTAGATCCCGCCTTCCAGGTGCAGCCAGGCCAGGCGGAACAGGTCGGCCTTCTGCGCCGGCAGGCTGGCGCGGCCATAGGCGCGGCGGACCGCGCGCGGCGCCCGCTCCGCCAGGAAGCCGTCCGCCGCGGTGTCGTCGAAGCAGGTCCAGGACCAGTCCGGATGCGCCGCCTGCCAGCTGGCCATCAGCCGGGCGACATCTTCCGGCGGGCGCGGGTCCGACCAGTATTGCGCGATGCGGCGCGGGATGGCGGGGGCGGCGGGCTCCGCCGCGCCGTCCAGCGCTCCGTCAAGCTTTCCCTGGCCGCGCAGCGCGACAACCAGCGCGATCGCCGCCGGCGTCCAGTCCGGCGCCTCCCGCAGCAGGGCGCAGAGCGGCGCCACGCGCTCCGCCAGCGGCAGGGCCAGGGGGAGGGCCAGGGGGAGGGATCGTGCGGCGGCGAGCGCCGCCAGGCCTTCCGGATCCAGCGCGTACTCGTCGAGCAGAGCGCCGATATGGGTCTGCGAGACGTTCAGCGACTGGCCGCGCGAGACCCGAACCGCGGCGTTCAGCCGCACCCATTCGCGGAGCGCGGCGCGCGCCTCATCGAGATCGGCGCGCAGCAGGGCGTTGCGCGCCAGCTCGTGCCAGGCGCCCGGGTTGTCGGCGCGCCAGCGGGCGGCCTCGCGGAAATGCCCGGCCGCCTCCGCCAGCCGCCAGCCC
>DASQVL010000808.1:0-7666 GCA_035640795.1 Crenalkalicoccus sp.
CTCCGAAAAGCCGCGGCACGGACCCCCGACGAGCTCTGGGAGGCCATCCGCGCGGCACTCCCCACCTTCTCTCCAACCGAGTGCGCGAACTACTTCACCGCCGCTGGCTATGAGCCGGAATGAGGAGAAACTGCTCTAGAGAATTTCGTTTTTGTGGTTTCTCCTGCTGCAAGAGTGACAGTGACCTCCGGCGGCCGCTGGACGCAATTCCGGCACCGGGGAGCGCACTGCAGCCGGGCCGGAGGAGCCGCCACCTCCCGTGCCACTCCCTGGCGCTCCCGAACTCGGCCGGGTCATACTCGCCGCAACGCCATCCGGGCGGCGTCCCGGCGGCCGATCGGGAGGCAACATGAGGGACGACCATGAGGCTGGCATCAGCCGGCGTCTGTTCGTTGCGGGCCATGCGGGGCTGCTCGGGACGATGCTCGCAGAGGCCCGGCCCGCGGCTGCGCAGAGCGCGGCCCGGCGCGGAACGCTGGTGATCGGGCTCGATATCAGCGACCCGACCTCGCTCGACCCCGCCCGAGTCTACCAGTACTCGAATCCCCTGCCGACCCACACGGCCTATGAGTCGCTCGTAACCTTCGCGCCGGGCGACTACATCACCCTGCGGCCGCAGATTGCGACCGAGTGGAGCTACCAGCCGGATGGCAGGACTATCCGCTTCAAGCTGCGCCAGGGCGTGAAATTCTCATCCGGCAAGCCGATGACGGCGGAGGACGTGCAATTCGGCCTGCGGCGGCTGATCAACATCAAGGACCAGCCCGCGCAGTATGTGACCCACATTGCCAAGGTGACGGCGATCGATGCAGGAACCCTCGACATCGAGCTCTCTGACCCTTCGCAGCCGGTGCTGACCATTATTGCCGCACCCGAATTCGTCGCCATGGAGAAGGCGCTTGTCGCCGAGCACGGCGGCACCGACGCGCCGGATGCGAAGGAAACCGACAAGGCCACTGACTGGCTGAACGCCAACTCGGCCGGCACAGGGCCCTACCGCCTGGTCGGCTGGCAGCGCAATCAGCAGATCCAGATGGTGCGCAACCCGAACTACTGGAAAGGCACCCCCGGCTATGAGCGGGTGCTGATCCGGCACATGGGCGAGAGCGCGGCCCAGCTCCTGGCCCTCCAGCGCGGCGACATTGACGTCGCCTTCAACCTGCTGCCCGAACAGCTCGACACCCTGAAGGAAAACCCGGGCATCGAGGTGAAGGGCGCGACCAGCCTCGACTTCATCTACATGGCGGTCGCCGCCAGCCCGGACAACCCGGCGCTGCAGACCAAGGCGGCGCGCCAGGCCATCGGCTACGCGATCGACTACGACGGCATCATCCGCAACCTGATGGGCGGCGCGGCAGTGCGCCCGGTGAGCTTCCTGCCCGTCGGAGTGAATGGATCGACCGAGGCGCTGACACGCGAAATAGGGTTCCGCGAGGACCTGCCGCGCGCGCGCAAGCTGCTGGCCGAGGCCGGCCTGCCGCAGGGATTCACCTTCCAGCTTGCCTACGGCAATGCCGCGATCGCCGGCGTGCCCTACCAGAGCCTTGCGCAGAAGATTCAGGCGGACCTGGCGCGGGTCGGCATCAAGGTCGAGCTCGCGCCGATGGACCAGGTCAACATGCGCACGCTCTACCTCGGCGGTAAGCTGCACGCGGCGCTGACCTTCTGGAATCCCCCGGCGCCTGAGAACCTGCTCTGGGCGGCGGCGACCGTGGACCGCGTGGCCAAGCGGGTCCACTGGGACGTTCCGCCCGACGCGCCGATCCGCAAGCTGATCGCCTCCGCCGCGGCCGAGCGCGACCTGGAGAAGGCGGCGGGTCTGTGGCGGCGGTACCAGGAGCTGATGGTTGACCAGGCGAACCACTTCGTCCTGATCCAGCCGGTCTACCGGGTCGCGGTCCGCAAGAGCGTCGCTGGGCTGAACCTGACGGCGGCCGGCTGGATGGCCGAGCTGGACGGCGCGAAGCCAGCGGGCTGATTGCCGTATGCTCCGTTACGTCGCGGCGAGGCTGGTTACCGCCGCCGCCATGGTGCTGCTGGCCACTCTGGCGGTCTTCCTGATCGCCAACACGGTCCCGGGCGATCCCGTGCTGTCGCAGCTCGGCGACCTGGCCGCCTCCAATCCGGCCACCGTCGCCGAGTTCCGCCACAAATGGGGCCTCGACCTGCCGATCTGGGACCGCTACTGGATGTTCCTGCGCGGCCTGTTCCACGGCGATCTCGGCGTCTCCCTGGTCTCGCGCCGCCCGGTGCTCGCGGATATCCGGGAATATGCGCCGGCGACCATCGAGCTCGCCTCGGTCGCCTTCCTGCTCTCGCTCCTGGTTGGGCTGCCGCTCGGCGTGGTGGCGGCTGTCCGGCGCGACAGCTGGATCGACAACATCGCCCGCGTGGTGTCGCTGATTGGCGTCTCGGCGCCGACCTTCTGGCTCGCCTTCATCATGCTCGCGGTCTTCTATGGCTGGCTCAACCTGGCGCCCGGGCCCGGGCAGCTCGACCCGGTGTCCTTCCCGCCGGACCGGGTCACCGGACTGCTCCTCATCGACGCCGCCCTGGCAGAGGACTGGGAGACCTTCCACGACGCGGTGGCGCACCTGGTGCTGCCTTCCATCGTGCTGGCCAGCGCGACGCTCGGCCTCGTCACCCGCACCACCCGCGCGGCGATGCTCGAGGCCCTGTCGCAGGACTATGTCCGGGTCGCGTGCGCCAAGGGGCTGCGCCGGCGCGTGGTGGTGCTGGGCCATGCCGCGCCGAATGCGATGCTGCCGGTGGTCACTCTGGGGGGCCTGGCCTACGCCAACCTGCTCTCGGGCGCGGTGCTGACCGAGACGGTCTTCTCCTGGCCCGGCCTCGGCCGCTACACTTACCAGAGCGCCGTCGCGCTCGACTTTCCCGCCATCATGGGCATCACCATGATCGTGGCGGTCGTCTTCGTCCTCGTGAACATCGTGGTCGATCTCTCCTACGCCCTGCTCGACCCGCGCGTGGTGAAGGCGTGAGCGCGACCACCCTGCCGGCCGTCGCCACGCCGGGGCAGCTCTGGCGTCGGCGCTATGGCCTGGCCGCCTGCGGCGGTGCCGTCATCCTGCTCTGGGTCCTTCTGGCCGTGGCGGCATCGCTGGTGACGCCCTACGACCCCGACTTCGTCGACGTCGCCGCGCGGCTGCAGCCGCCCTCCGCCGGGCACTGGCTCGGCACCGACACGCTGGGCCGGGACGTGCTGACGCGGGTGATCTACGGGGCGCGCGTCTCGCTCTCGGTCGGCTTCACCGTCGTACTGCTCGGCGCGCTCTTCGGCACCCTGGTCGGCGCCGTGGCCGCTTATGCTGGCCGCTTCGCCGAGGAGGCGTTGATGCGCCTCACCGACCTGGTCTTCTGCTTCCCGCCGATCATCCTGGCCATGGCGATTGCTGCGGCGCTCGGCATCGGTACGGTGAACACCTGCGTTGCCATGCTGGTGGTCTGGTGGCCGAAATTCGCCCGCCTCGCGCGCAGCCTGGTGCTGGCCCAGCGCAACCTGGAATATGTCGAGGCAGCGCAGTCCATCGGCTTCGGCCCGGCGCATATCCTGCTGCGGCAGATCCTGCCCAATGCCGTCGGCCCACTTGTCGTGCTGGTGACTCTCGATCTCGGCAACGCCATCCTGGTTTTCGCCGGCCTGTCCTTTCTCGGCCTCGGCACCATCCCGCCTACCGCCGAATGGGGCGCCATGGTCGGCGAGGGGCGCCAGCTGGTGCAGCAATGGTGGGTGGCCACCTTCCCGGGCCTCGCTATCCTCTCGGTGGTCATGGGCTTCAACTTCATCGGCGACGGCCTGCGCGACTGGCTGGATCCCCATGCCCGCAACCGCTGACGTGCTGCTGCAGGTGCGCGACCTGCGCACGTGGTTCCTGACGGATCCCGGCCCCGTCCGCGCGGTGGACGGCGTCAGCTTCGACCTGCATCGCGGCGAGACGCTCGGCATCGTGGGCGAGTCCGGCTCGGGCAAGAGCGTCTGCGCCAAGTCGATCATGCGCTTGCTGGACGAGCCGGCGCGCATCGTCGAGGGTACCGTGAGCTTCCGCGGCCGGGACCTGACGCATCTCGACGAGGATGCGCTCCGCGAGGTGCGCGGCCGCGACATTGCCATGGTCTTCCAGGACCCGATGACCTCGCTCAACCCAGTGCTGCGCATCGCGAAGCAGCTGGCCGAGGCGATGACGGCCCATGGCCGCTTCACCCCGAAGGCGGCGCGGGAGCGCGCCGTCGCGCTCCTCGGCCGGATGGGCGTGCCCGCGCCGGGCCGTGCGGTGCGAAGCTACCCGCACCAGTATTCCGGTGGCATGCGGCAGCGCGTGATGCTGGCCATGGGCGTCTCGAACGAGCCTGCGCTGCTGATCGCCGACGAGCCGACTACTGCGCTCGACGTGACGATCCAGGCGCAGATCCTCGACCTGCTGCGCGGGCTGAACACCGAGCTCGGCACCGCGGTGATCCTGATCAGCCACGATCTCGGCGTCATCGCCAATATATGCTCGCGCGTGCTGGTGATGTATGCCGGCGAGGTGGTCGAGGAAGGCTCGCCGGAGGAGCTGCTGAGCGATCCGCGGCATCCCTATACCTGGGCGCTGCTGAATGCCGCCCCGCGCCTCGACAGCCAGACCCATGGACGACGCCTGACCACCATCGACGGCCAGCCGCCGGATGCGCGCACTTGGCCGACCGGCTGCCGGTTCCGCGCCCGCTGTCCCTTCGTGGTATCGCAGTGCACCGAGCACCCGGCGCTGCTGCCGCTCACCGCGACGCGCTCCACCCGCTGCTGGGTGACGCAGCAGGGCGGGGCTCTGCAAGTGCCGGCGCGGCCGATGCAGGCGGCGCCACAGGCCGCGAAGGCGGAGCCGCTGCTGGTCCTCAGCGGTGTCAGGAAGCATTTCCCCCTGCCGCGCGAGGGCCTTTTCGCACCGGTGCGGGTGCTGCGCGCCGTGGACGGGGTGGACCTCACGGTGCATCGCGGCGAGACCGTGGGGCTGGTCGGCGAATCCGGCTGCGGCAAATCCACACTGGCGCGGCTCGTCATACGCCTGCACCGGCCGACCGGGGGGCAGATTCGCTTCGACGGGCGGGACATCACGCATCTCTCGCAGGCCGAGATCCGGCCGCTGCGGCGCAGGATGCAGATGATCTTCCAGGACCCGTACGCCTCGCTTAACCCGCGCATGTCGGTGGGCGAGATCCTGGCCGGCCCGCTGCGGCTGCACGGCATCGTCGCGGACGGGGCTGCGGCCACGCGGCGGGTCGCCGAACTGCTCGACATCGTCAACCTGCCAACCCGGTCCGCCGAGCGGTTCCCGCACGAATTCTCTGGCGGGCAGCGGCAGCGCATCTCCATCGCCCGCGCCCTGGCCCTACAGCCCGACTTGGTCGTCGCGGACGAGCCGGTCTCGGCGCTCGACGTCAACATCCAGGCTCAGATCATCAACCTGATGGCCGAGTTGCAGGAGCGCTTCGGCCTCACCTACCTGTTCATCGCGCATGACCTGGCCGTGGTGCGGCATGTCTGCGACCGCATCGTGGTGCTCTATCTGGGCAAGGTCATGGAGATCGCCCCGGCCGAGGCGCTGTTCCGCGCGCCGCGGCACCCCTACACTAGGGCACTGATCGCCGCGGTGCCGGTTTCAGACCCGAGGCTTGAGCGCGGCCGGCGCAGCCCGCCGCTGAAGGGCGAGCTGCCGAACCCCATCAGCCCGCCCGCGGGCTGCCGTTTCGTCACGCGCTGCCCCAGCGCGCAGCCTGTCTGCAGCCAAGTGGAGCCGGTGCTGCGCGCCGACGGGCAGGGCGGCGCGGTGGCGTGCCATTTCGCCGAGCCGGAATTGCCCGCGGCCGAAGGCGGGTGATAGCCTCCGGGAAGCACCGGGGAAGGGAATGGCCGCCCGATGAGCAAGCACGCCGTCGCCGCGGTCTCCGAGCTGCCGCCCGGCAGCCGGAGGCTGGTGCACGTCAAGGGACGGCCCATCGTCGTCTTCAATCTGAGCGGCGAGTTCTTCGCTCTAATCAACCAATGCCCGCACCAGGGCGCCGGGCTGTGTGATGGCGAGATCACCGGCCTCGTCACCTCCGACCGGCCCGGCGAGTTCCACCTTTCCCGCGCGGGCGAGATCATCCGCTGCCCCTGGCATGGCTGGGAGTTCGACATCCGCACCGGCCAGTCCTGGTGCGACCCGTCACGGATCAAGGTCCGGCCCTATCCCGCCGAGGTCGCATCCGGCGCAAAACTCGTCCAGGGTCCCTATGTGGCGGAGACGGTGCCGGTGAGGGTCGAGGAGGACTACGTCGTTCTCGAGGTTTGAGGCCACCTATCCGGCGGTAATTCCGCGCTTCCGGATCACCTTCGCCAGCGCCGTCGTCTCCCGCCGGGTATTGGCGGCGAACGCCTCGTGGGCAAATGTCCTGCGCCCGGAGGCGGCCAGGGGGCAGCCAGCGCGGCCCCCAGCAGGACGCGGCGCGGGACGGCGTCGTTCCTCCCCTGGAACTCGTTGCCGCCAGCGAACCGGCCCGGCGCCCGTCCGATCAAGGGGAAAGTCTGTGCCCGACGCAACCTGTTGACCGGGGGCGAGGGCGGCACCCATGCTGCCGGAAAGCATGCCGAGGCCGCGGGGCGGCACCCGGCCGGCGCGCCTGCTGGCCTGGCCGGCCGGCACGCGGAGGAGATGCCCATGTCGGCCGTAACGCGCGGCGGCGCGATCGATTGCGACCTGCACCCGGCCCTGCCCGGCTGCATGGCGCTGCTGCCCTATCTCGGCGAGCATTGGCGAGAAGAAGTCGTCAGCCGCGGCCTCGACGACCTCGACCTGTCGCTCTGGCCGCGCAATGCCCCGCTGACCGCACGGCAGGACTGGCGGCCGGAGAAGGGGCTGGCGGGCGGCAGCGTCGAACTCCTCCGCACCCAGGCGCTGGAGCCGTTCGGCAGCGGGATCGGCATCCTGAACCCGCTCTTCGGCGCGCCGGCGCTGCACAACGTCGATATGGCCGCCGCGCTCTGCTGCGCGACCAACGACTGGGTGGCGCGGGAATGGCTGGACAAGGACGACCGGCTGCGCGCCGGCATCCTGGTGCCGGTCGAGAGCCCGGAACTCGCGGTGCAGGAGATCGAGCGCCGCGCCCCGGACCACCGCTTCGTGCAGGTGCTGATGCTCGGCGCGGCCGAGACGCTGCTCGGCCGCCGGGTGAACTGGCCAATCCTTGAGGCGGCGGAGCGGCACGGCCTGCCCATCGCCCTGCAGGTGACCAGCTCCACCCGGGTCGCGCCTACCGCGAATGGCTGGCCGACCTACCTGATCGAGGACCACGTCAATTTCGCCCAGACCTTCCAGTGCCAGCTGCTGTCGATGATCTCGGAGGGCGTGTTCAGCCGCTATCCCGGGCTGAAAGTGGTGCTGCTGAATGCAGGCATCGGCTGGGTGCCGAGCTTCCTATGGCGCGGCACCAAGGATTGGCGCGCGCTGCGACGCGAGGTGCCCTGGGTGGACCGCAACCCGGCCGACATCTTCCGCGACCATGTGCGCATCTCGATCCAGCCCATCGACGCGCCTCCCGACCCCGCGGACCTCGCCGCGCTGCTCGAGATGATCGGCAGCGAAGAGATGCTGCTCTTTGCAACCGACTGGCCGCACTGGCGCTTCGAGGGCAC
>DASQVL010000809.1:0-3729 GCA_035640795.1 Crenalkalicoccus sp.
GGCCGCGGCGTGCCGCTGGAGGACTACGTCCAGGCCTTCGCCTACACCCGCTTCGGCCCGGCGGGGGCGGTGGAGGGCGACCCGGCGATTGCGCGGGCGACCTCGGTGCTGGACTGGGCCTTCCGGCGCCTGGCGCTCGACTATCTCGGCCGGCGCGACCTGCCGGACCCGAGCGAGGCGGAGTGCGCCGGGGATGCGGTGGGCAGCGCGGCGCAGCAGGCGCCGCTGCTGCCGCTCGACCTGCCTGCGGCGCCGCGGGTGCGGCGGCGGCTCCGATTGGTGGGTTGAGCGCGAGTTGCCCTTGGGGGAGGAAGGGAATTTCCTCCCCCAAGCCCCCGCCTTCCTTTTTCTGATCCTTTTAGCGCGCGGGTCCAACCGCCTCGCGTGATCCTCCCGGCCGCGTGCCGGACCCCCGCGAAGATCCGCAGCATCTGCGCTATGACCGCGGAGCCCGGCCCGCCCCTCCCCCGCCCCGTCCTGAACCCACCCCACGCAACAGGAGCCCCGCCATGGGACGCATCGAGGAACGCCTGCGCATCCTCGGCCTCACCCTGCCGCACCCGGCCGCACCTATCGCCAACTACCTGCCCTTCGTCGTCACCGGCAGCCTGGTCGTCATCTCCGGCCAGATCTCGCTGAAGGACGGCCGGCTTGCCTTCCAGGGCAAGGTCAGCGCCGAGGTCTCGACCGATGACGGCCGCGCCGCCGCCGCGCTCTGCTTCCTGAACCTGCTCGCCCAGCTGCGGACGGCCTGCGACGGCGACCTGGACCGCGTCCGCCGTGTCGTCCGCCTCGGCGGCTTCATCGCCGCACCCGCGGACTTCACGCAGCACGCGCAGGTGATGAACGGCGCCTCCGATCTGGCGGTCGAGGTGTTCGGCGCGGCGGGGCGGCATGCCCGCACCACCATCGGCGTCCCCGCCCTGCCGGGCGACGCGCCCGTCGAGGTCGAAGGCATGTTCGAGCTCGGATGAGGGACCGCCGCGTGCCGACCGCGTTCATTACGCAAGCCCCCGGCGCCGCCCCGTCGGGGGCCGTGGCGAGGAGGTCCCGACCGTGCTCTCCGCCCTGCGCAGGCTGCCGAAGCTGCGGCGGCAGCGGGATTGCGCGCCACGCCCCCTGTCCGGGATGCGCCGCATGGCCGCGCCGGTGATCGATCTCACGCTGACGCTGCACCCCTCGATCGCGGAAATCCCGGCGGCCGAGTGGGATGCCTGCGCCGGCGACCACAACCCCTTCGTCAGCCACGCCTTCCTCGCCGCGCTGGAGGAGAGCGGCAGCGCCACCGCGCGCACCGGCTGGCTGCCGCAGCACCTGGCGCTGCGCGGCGCCGGCGGGCGGCTGCTCGCCTGCGCGCCCTGCTACGCGAAGTCGCACAGCCAGGGCGAGTACGTCTTCGACCATGGCTGGGCCCATGCCTTCGAGCGGGCGGGCGGCACCTACTACCCGAAGCTGCAGGTCTGCGCGCCCTTCAGCCCGGTGCCCGGCCCGCGCCTGCTGGTGCGCGCCGATGCGGGCCTCGGCCCGGGCACGCTCGGCCGTGCGCTGGCCCAGGCCTGCGGCGAGCTCGGCATGTCCTCCGCCCATGTCACCTTCTGCGGCCAGGGCGAGTGGGCGGCGCTCGGCGAGGCCGGCTGGCTGCGACGGCTGGGCACGCAGTTCCACTGGCAGAACGAGGGCTATGCGAGCTTCGACGAGTTCCTGGGAAGCCTGGCAAGCCGCAAGCGCAAGGCGATCCGCAGGGAGCGGCGGGAGGCGGCGGAGGCCGGGCTCACGCTGCGCACGCTGCGCGGCACCGAGATCACGCCCCGCCATTGGGCGAGCTTTCACAAATTCTACCGCAGCACCGTGGACAAGAAATGGGGGCGGAGCGCCTACCTCACCTCCCGCTTCTGGCCGATGCTGGGCGAGCGCCTGGGCGACCGCGTGGTGCTGATGGTGGCGGAGAAGGACGGCGTGCCGGTGGCCGGCGCGCTGAACCTGGTGGGGCGGGACGCGCTGTTCGGCCGCAACTGGGGCGCCATCGTGGACGTGCCCTTCCTGCATTTCGAGCTCTGCTACTACCGGGCGATCGAGTTCGCGATCGAGCACGGTCTGCCGCGCGTGGAGGCCGGCGCGCAAGGCGAGCACAAGATCCAGCGGGGCTACCTGCCCTCGCCCACCTATTCCGCGCACTGGATCGAGCATCTGGGCTTCCGCCGTGCGGTTGCCGATTTCCTCGATCGCGAGCGCCGAGCGATGGAGGAGGAGATGGCGGCGCTGGCGACGCTTTCGCCGTTTCGGAAGGACGGAGAGGGGTGACGCGGGTTGCCCTTGGGGGAGGGAAGGGAACTTCCTCCCCCAAGGCCCCCACCTTCCTTTTTCTGATCCTTTCTCCTCGGCGCTTGCCCGGTCCAGCTGGAAGACTCCCGGCCAGGGCACGGCCTGACGCTCGACCTGGGCCGGGCCCGCGCCGCCCCCCTCGACACCGCCACCCCGACCTGACATTCAGCCCGCCATGAACTGGATCAGCGAGTGGGCGCTGCCCAAGATCAAGACGCTGTTCGGCGCGACGCGCGAGGTGCCGGACAACCTCTGGCACCGCTGCCAGGCCTGCGAGCAGATGATCTTCCACCGCGACCTGGAGCGCGCCCTGCATGTCTGCCCGCATTGCGGCCACCACATCCGCATCGGCGCCAGGCAGCGGCTGGACTACACCCTCGACCCCGGCTGGCAGAAGATCGAGCTGCCCAAGGCGCCGCTCGACCCCCTGCGCTTCCGCGACCAGCGCCGCTACGCCGACCGGCTGAAGGAGGCGCAGGCGGCGACCGGGCTCGAGGACGCCGTCATCGTCGCGCATGGCGCGATCGAGGGGCAGCGCGTCGTCCTCGCCGTCTTCGACTTCGCCTTCATGGCCGGCTCCATGGGCGCCGCGGCGGGGGAGGCGCTGGTGACCGCGGCGCGCCTCGCCGTGCTGCAGGACAGCCCGCTCATCGTCGTCACCGCCTCGGGCGGCGCGCGCATGCAGGAAGGCGCCGTCTCGCTCATGCAGATGCCGCGCACCGTCATTGCCACCCGCATGGTGAAGGAGGCAGGGCTGCCCTACCTCGTCGTGCTGACCGATCCCACGACGGGCGGCGTGACGGCGAGCTTCGCCATGCTGGGCGACGTGCAGATCGCCGAGCCCGGCGCGCTGATCGGCTTCGCCGGCGCCCGCGTGATCGAGCAGACGGTGCGCGAGAAGCTGCCCGAGGGCTTCCAGCGCGCCGAATACCTTCTGGAGCACGGCATCCTCGACATGGTGGTGAAGCGCGCCGAGCTCCGCCCGACCCTGGCCCGCCTCATCGGCCTGCTGCGCGAGCCGGAGCGCGCCGCGCCCGAGCCCGCCGAGGCCGGGCCGCCGGCGTCCGAGCTCATGGCCCTGCCGGCGCCCGAGCCCGCGCCGACGGCACCCGCCTGACCGGAACGCACCGGGGATGAGCCGCGCCGAGGCAATCATCGACCGGCTGCAGGCGCTGCACCCGCGCCTCATCGACCTCTCGCTCGGCCGGATGCAGCGGGCGCTCGCGGCACTCGGCCATCCGGAGCGCGCCCTGCCGCCGGTGATCCACGTGGCCGGCACCAACGGCAAGGGCAGCACCTGCGCCTTCCTGCGCTCCATCGCCGAGGCCGCCGGGCAGCGCGTGCACGTCTATACCTCGCCCCACCTGGTCCGCTTCCATGAGCGCATCCGCGTCGCCGGATCGCTGG
>DASQVL010000810.1:0-5487 GCA_035640795.1 Crenalkalicoccus sp.
TCCGTGCGGAAGCCGGCATCGGTGCGGTACGCCCGCGCATGCACGCCGGAGACGGTGGCGGTGCCGAGGTTGAGATAGGCCCGCCCGCCGCCGAGCACGGCGCAGCCGAGGCCGGCCGCCTGCCCGTCGCCGCCGCCCGCCGCAACCGGCGTGCCGGCGCGCAGCCCCGTCTCCGCCGCCGCCTCGGCGCTGACCAGGCCGATCAATGCGCCCGGCGCATGCGCGGCGAAGAAGCGGCCGGCATCGAGGCCGAGATGCGCCAGGATCTCCGCCGAATACTCCTTCGCGGCGAGGTCCACGATGCCGTGCGGATCGGCGCTGGCGATGCTGGTCGCGCGCTCCCCCGTCAGCCGCCACACCAGATAGCCATGCACGTCCACGAAATGCACCGTCGCGTCGAAGGCGGCGGGATCGGTGCGGCGCAGCCAGTGCAGGGTGTAGAGCGCAGGCGTCGGGTCGGGCGGCCGGCCGGTGATGCGGTGCAGCCGCGCCGCGCCGAAGCTCTCGGACAGCAGCGCGACATCGGGCCGCGCGCGCTCGTCCAGCCAGACGATGCCGGGCCTGACCGCGCGGCCGGCGGCGTCGAGGAAGCCCACCGTCTCGCGCTGGTTCGTCGTGGCGAGGGCGGCGATGCGCGCCGGGTCGAGCTGCGCGGTCAGCCCGCGCAGGGCGATGGACGCGGCGCGCCACCACTCCTCCGGCGCCTGTTCGTAGGCGCCGGGGCCGGGGCTCGACATCGGCACCGGCGCGCGGCCTTCCGCCACCGGGCGGCCCTGGCGGTCCCAGGCGATCGCCTTGGTGGAGGTCGTGCTGCTGTCGAGGCCGATGACGAGGTCCATGCGCTCCCTACTTGCCGCGGAACGGCGCGGCGGCGCGGTCCGCCTGCTGCTTGATCGCCGCCATGCACTCCGCCGGGCCGCGATGCTGGCCGGCGAGCAGCCGTCCGAGCTCGACGGGGATGGTGTTGTTGGAAAGCTCCACCCAGGCCGGGAATTTCGGCTCCGAGCCCATGGCGTTGTTGATCGTCCACTCGATCGCCGGGAAGTGGCGCGTGGTGCCCGGGCCCACCTTCGCATGCTCCAGCACCCGCGGATCGTGGAAGGCCGAGCTGCGGACGGGGGAGGCGCCGCCGCCGAGCGCCGAGCTGCGCGCGACCACGTCCTTCGAGCAGACCCACTGCATGAAGATCCAGGCCGCATCCTGGTTGCGCGAGTAGCGCGAGATGGCGAGGGAGGAGCCGCCCTGGTGGCCGATATGCGGGATTTCCAGGAAGCCGGCCTCGGCGGGGGTGCGCAGCCTCGTCTCCTTCGGCGGGCGCGCCGCTTCCATCAGCCCGCGCACCTTGCTGTCCGGCCCGTCGAAGGCCGGGAAGAACTCGCCCCAGGAGATGCAGAGCGCGGCGTTCCCCTGGGTGAGCGACTGGCCCTCGCCATCCCAGGTCCAGGTCTTGGCGGCCGGCGGCATGTGCTTCACCAGTTCGAGCATGTAGTTGAGGCCGGCAATGCCCGCCTCGTCACCGCCCGAGAACATGCCCGCCTTGTCGAAGACCGAGCCGCCATGCGACCACAGCCAGGCGGTCCAGTCGCAGTTCAGCGAGTAGTGGCCGGAGCGGAGCTGGCCGGTGGTGCCGAACACGCCATTGCCGCGCTCCGCCTGGTCGATGGTGCGGACGGCGTTGAGGTACTCCTGCATCGTCGTCGGCGGCTGGAGGCGGTGCTTCTCCAGCAGGTCCTTGCGGTACATCATGATGAAGATCGGGATGTCGAAGGGCAGGCCGATCATCTTGTCGCGGTACATGGAGATGCCCTCGACCAGCGGCTTCGAGAAGTCATTCATGTCGAAGTCCGGCAGGGCGAGGTCGGCCTTCTTCGCCAGCAGCTCCCGCGGGTCCAGCGTGTCCGGCGCGAAGAGCGCGGTCCAGGACTGGTCGAGGTAGTAGAGGTCGTAGGTGCCGAGCTTGCCCTGGCTGTCCACCGTCGCCTTCTGCAGCACCTGCTCGAGCGGGACGATCTCGATCTCCACCTCGATGCCGGTGTTCGCCGTGAACTCGTCCTTGGCGAGCTGGTTGGCGACGATGGTGGGCGGCGTCGCCTCGGAGGTGTAGCGGATCTTCTTGCCCTTGAACCTGCTGCCGACATCGCGCAGCCACTGCACCAGCTTCGGGTCCGGCCCGCTCTGCGGCTGCGCCGCGGCGCGCGTCACGAGGCCCGCGCCGGGCCGCAGGCCGCCGAGGAAGCCTGCCGCGAAGGAGGAGAGGCCCACCCCCGCGACCGCCAGCCGCCGCAGGAATTCCCGCTTGCCGATGCGCCGCGCGGCGTAGTCGCCGGCGGCATCGGCGATGAAGCTCCTGCGGTCGTGTTCCTTCAGGCTCATCGTCCCACTTCCTCCCTCTCGCGCGGCGCCCCTGCGCCGTCAATCCTTCAGCGATCCGAGCGACAGGCCGCGCACCAGGTGGCGCTGCACGCCCAGGATGAAGACGAAGGCCGGCACCAGCGCGGCGGTGCCGAGCGCCGTGATGAAGCCCCACTCCGTCCCGGTGGAGGTGACGAAGGTGGAGATCTTCACCGGCACGGTGCGGATCTCGTTGGTCAGCTGCAGCGAGATCAGGAACTCGGTCCAGGAGAAGATGAAGCAGAGCACCGCCGTCGCGGCGAGCCCGCCCTTCACCAGCGGCAGCGCGACGTGGCGGAAGCAGCCGAGCCGCCCGGCGCCGTCGATCATGGCGGCCTGGTCGAGCTCGCGCGGCACGTCGTCGAAGAAGCTCTTCATCAGCAGGGTGGCGATGGGCAGATTGCCGAGCGTGTGCGCCAGCATGAGACCGTAGAGCGTGTCCCGCAGGCCGAGGTCGCGGAAGATGAAGAAGAGCGGGATGGCGACCGCGATGGGCGGCAGCATGCGCTGCCCGAGCACGAAGAGCATGACGCCGCCCCGCCCGCGGAAGGCGAAGCGGGAGAGGGCGAAGGCGGCGGGTGTCGCCAGCAGCAGGGCCAGCAGGGTGGCGCCGCTGGCGACGGCCAGGCTCTGCCCGATGGCGGGCAGCGAGAAGTAGCTGTTGGCGCCGCCCGCGACACCCGCCGCCGTCTCCCCCTGCGCGAGCGCGAAGCGCGACCAGCCGAGCAGCGTCACGCCGTAATTCCGGAGCGTCGGCGTGAAGTCGAAGAAGACCGGCGGGTTGGCGAAGATCGCCGAGTAGGGCTTGAAGGAGGCGAGCACCCACCAGAAGATCGGGAAGAGCAGCGTGCCGACGACGAGCACCGCGGCCGCGTCCCGCAGCAGGCCGAGGCGCGCCGCGCGGCGCATCAGAGCCGCACCCTTGCCGCGCGGAAGAAGGCGGCCGCCGCGGCGTTCACCACCAGCAGCGTGATCAGGCTGAGGATGGCGGCGGCCGGGAAGTTCGCCAGGCCGAACAGCCGCCCGGCATACCAGCTCAGCGTCTCGGTCGCCGTTCCCGGCCCGCCGGAGGTCATGACGTAGACGTAGTCATACACCCGGAACAGGTCGATGCCGCGGATCAGCACGGCAAGCGCGATGACCTTGCCCAGCATGGGCAGGGTCAGGTGGCGGAAGGCGGCGATCGGCCCGGCGCCGTCAATGGCGGCCGCCTCGAAGGGCTCGGCCGGCAGGGCGCGCAGGCCGGCCACGAAGATCAGCACCATGAAGGGCGTCCACTGCCAGACATCCACCAGGATGAGTCCGGCGAGCGCCAGGCCGGGCGTGCCGAGGATGGGCGTCGCCGGGCTCAGCAGCCCCGCCGCGTGCAGCCCCTGCGCCAGCACGCCGTACTGGCCGTCCAGCATCAGCAGGAACATCAGCCCCGCGACGGCCGGCGGCACCACCAGCGGCAGGGTCACCAGCGCGCGCAGCACGCCATAGCCGCGCCGGTCGCAATCCAGCAGCAGGGCGATGCCAAGGCCGAGGACAAGCTGCACCGCGAGCGAGGCGCCGACATAGATCAGCGTCGTGCCCATCGCCGCCCACATGCGGCCATCGTTCAGAACCTCGGCCCAGCCCTGGAAGCCCACATATTCCAGGCTGCGCGTGTAGATGTTCTGCCGGTGCAGGCTGAGCCAGACGCTGTAGGCCAGCGGGTAGAGGCCGAAGGCGGTGACCAGCGCCAGCATGGGGAACAGCCAGGGCAGGGGGGATTCCGCGGTCAGCACGCGCGGCAGCCGGAGCAGCGCGCCGGGGCGCGCCTGCCCGGCCACCACAGGCCTGGCGTGGACCGCAGCCCGCTGCTGCACCTGCTTCCTCCTCCCGGGCGCCGGGCTTGCCGGTGCCCCTATGCCTCGTATAACGGGCTGGACGCGCGACAGGCTGGGCGAGCGTCGTTCGGCGTGTCAAGCGCGATCCCGGTCACGGTGACGCGGAGGAGAGGGATGCAGAGAGAGACCCTGCGGCCGCTCCGCGAATGGCCGGAAGCGGCGCGCGCGGCGATCCGCCTGGTCTTCACCGACATCGACGACACGCTGACCCTGCATGGCCGCATGCCCGCCACGGCCTATGCGGCGATGGAGCGGCTGACCGCGGCCGGCCTCGCCGTCGTGCCGGTCACCGGCCGCCCGGCCGGCTGGTGCGACCAGATCGCGCGGCTCTGGCCGGTCGCCGGCGTGGTGGGCGAGAACGGCGCCTTCTGGTTCCGCCACGACGCCGCGGCCGGCCGCCTGGTGCGCCGCTTCCTCGAGGATCAGGAAACGCGGGCGGCGCACCGCGCGCGGCTCGCCGCACTCGGGGAGCGCATCCTGGCCGCGGTGCCGGGTGCCGCCCTCGCCTCCGACCAGCTCTACCGGGAGAGCGACCTCGCCATCGACTTCCGGGAGGACGTGCCGCCGCTGCCCGAGGAGGCCGTGCAGCGCATCGTCGCGCTGTTCGAGGCGGCGGGGGCGATTGCCAAGGTCAGCTCCATCCACGTGAATGGCTGGTTCGGCCGCTACGACAAGCTCGCCATGGCGCGCATCTTCGCGCGCGAGGCATTGGGCGTGGATCTGGACGCCGCCTGGGACCGGGCGGTCTATCTCGGCGACAGCCCGAACGACGCGCCGATGTTCGCTGCCTTCCCGCAGGCCGTGGGCGTCGCCAATCTGCGGCGCTTCGCGCACTGCATGGACGCGCTGCCGCCCTATGTGACGGAGGGCGAAGGCGGCCACGGCTTCGCCGAGGCGGCGGAGGCGATCCTCGCCGCCCGCGGCGGCTGAACGGGCGGCAGGCGCAGGGCGCCTCAGCGCACCGCCTGGCGCAGCTTCTCGGCGTCCCAGCCGAGCAGCTCCGCTTCCTCCGCCGCGCTCAGCACGCGGATCGGCCGGTCGCCGGCGATGCGCCCCGTGACGTCCGCAAGGCACCGCGCCAATGCGGCGACGGCGGGTGAGACGTCGCGGCGGCGCAGCGCGCCGATGCCCGGCACCAGCAGCAGCGGCGCCGTCTCCCCGGCCGCGCCGGCGCCCGTCGGCAGCAGGCGCAGGGCGGGGCCGAGGAAGATCACGTGATCCGGGT
>DASQVL010000811.1:0-6190 GCA_035640795.1 Crenalkalicoccus sp.
CGCGCAGGGCCATCGGCTGGCGCGCCAGGCCGCCGCCATGGGCGGCGACGCGGCGCTGGTGGAGACGATCGGGCGGGAGCTCGCGCGCATCCACCGCATCCGCCCGCCGCGGGAGGATCTTGCCTTCCTGCCGGCGCCGCCCGCGGATGCCTGCGCGGCCTTCGTCGCGCATTACCGGCGCCTGCTGGACGCGGCGGGCACGCCGCGCCCGGTGCTGGAATGGGGCCTCCGGCACCTGGAACGCACCGCACCGCCGCCCGTGGCCCCCGTGCTGAACCACAACGACTTTCGCACCGGCAACATCATGGTGGATGCCGGCCGCCCGACCGCGGTGCTGGACTGGGAGTTCGCCGCCTGGGGCGACCCGCATGCCGATCTCGGCTGGTTCTGCGCGCCCTGCTGGCGCTTCGGCAACCGGGCTCTGGAAGCCGGCGGGCTCGGCCCGCGCGAGGGCTTCTACGCGGGCTACGCGGCCGAGGGCGGCACTGTGCAGCCGGAGCGCGTGCCGTGGTGGGAGCTTGCCGCAGTGATCCGCTGGGCCGTCATCGCGGCCGACCAGGCGGCGCGCCACCTCTCCGGCCGCGAGCGGAACCTGGAGCTGGCGCTGACCGGCCACATCGTGCCGGAGCTGGAGTTGGAGGTACTGCGCATGACCGGGGTGGCCGATGCTTGAGCGCCCGGACGCCGCCGACCTGCTGGAGACGGCGCGCGAGGTGGTGCTGCGCGAGCTGCTGCCGCACCTGCCGGAAGCGCAGCGCTTCCATGCGCGCATGGTGGCGAACGCCATCGGCATCGCACGCCGGGAGATCGCGGCGGACACCGCACGGGCGCTCGCCGCGCTGGGCGGCGCCGATGCCGCGCCGGCGCTGGTGCGTCTCGCCGCCGGGATCCGCACCGGCGAACACGATCCCGGCCGGCCGGGCCACCTGGCGACGGCCGCCACGCTGCTGGCACTGACGCGGCTGCGCTGCGCCGTCAGCGCGCCACGCGCCCTGAAGCGGGAGGGCTGAGATGGACGGCCACGACACCCTGCCGCGCCTGCCGGCGAACCACGTCCCGCTCTCGCCGCTCTCTTTCCTGCACCGCGCCGCGCATGTCTACGGGCCGCGCCTGGCCGTGGTGCAGGGCGCGCGGCGCTTCACCTATGCGGAGATGCTGGCGCGCTGCCGGCGCCTGGCCTCGGCGCTCGCCCGCGCCGGCGTGCGGCCCGGCGAGGTCGTCGCGGTGTTGGCGCCCAACATCCCGGAGATGCTCGAGGCGCATTACGGCGTGCCCGGCGCCGGCGCCGTGCTGTGCACGGTCAATATCCGCCTCGACGCCGCCGCAATCGGCTTCATCCTGCGCCATTCCGGCGCGCGGGTGCTGATCGTGGACGGCGAATGGGCGGCGACGGCCCGCGCGGCGCTGATCGGCCTCAACGCGCCGCCCCTCGTCATCGGCATCCAGGACCCGGAGGCTGCGCGGAGCGAGCCGGTAGGCGCCATCGATTATGAGGCCTTCCTCGCGACCGGCGACGCCGCAGCGCCGCTCCGCATGCCGGAGGATGAGTGGGAGAGCATCGCCCTCTCCTACACCTCCGGGACGACGGGCGACCCGAAGGGCGTGGTGACGCATCATCGCGGTGCCTACCTGAACGCCTGCGGCAACGCGCTCGCCTTCGAGCTTTCGCCGCGCAGCGTCTATCTCTGGACGCTGCCGATGTTCCACTGCAATGGCTGGACCTACACCTGGGCGGTCACGCTGGTGGGCGGCACCCATGTCTGCCTGCGCCGGGTGGAGCCCGCGGCGATCTTCGCCGCCATCGGCGAGCATGGCGTGACGCATATGTGCGCCGCCCCGGTGGTGCTCACCATGCTGATCCACGCGCCGGCCGAGCAGCGCCGTCGCGCGCCACAGCCCGTGCGCATCGCAACGGGCGGCGCCGCGCCGCCTTCCGCCGTCATCGCGGGGATGGAGGCGCTCGGCTTCGCGGTGACGCATCTCTACGGCCTGACGGAGTGCTACGGCCCGGCGACGATCTGCCTGTGGCAGCCGGGCCTCGACGAGATGCCGCTGGAGCGCCGTGCCGCCTTCATGGCGCGCCAGGGCGTGAACCACCCGATGCTGGAGGAGGCGAGCGTGCGCGACCCGGCGACGCTCGCCGCCGTGCCGGCGGATGGCGCGACGCTGGGCGAGGTCATGCTGCGCGGCAACACCATCATGAAGGGCTATCTGCGCAACGCGCCGGCGAATGCGGCCGCCTTCGCGGGCGGCTGGTTCCACACCGGCGATCTCGGCGTGCTGCATCCGGATGGCTATATCGAGGTGAAGGACCGGGCCAAGGACATCGTCATCTCGGGCGGCGAGAACATCTCGACGCTGGAGGTGGAGGAGGTGCTGTACCGCCATCCGCGCATCATGGAGGCCGCGGTGGTGGCGGAACCCGACCCGAAATGGGGCGAGGTGCCGCATGCCTTCGTCACGCCCGCGCCGGGGGCCGAGCCGCCGAGCGAGGCCGAGGTGATCGCCTGGTGCCGCGAGCATCTCGCCCACTTCAAATGCCCGAAGCGGGTCAGCTTCGGGCCGCTGCCCAAGACCTCGACGGGCAAGATCCGGAAGCACGAGCTGCGCCAGCGGCTGCGCGGCGCGTAGAGCGGATTGCCACGGTGTGCGGGCCCGATGGGGTCCAGGCCGCTCCTCCAGACGCGAACTGTGCGCTATCGCACAGACCAGGGACCACAACCCCTGGTTATATTGTCTCGCCGGGCACTTTCTTGGTGAGGATCGCACTCATGTCCCGTACAACCCTGTCCGCCCTGCTCGCCGCAGGCGCGCTGACGCTCGCCGCCCAACCGGCGCCTGCCACAGCGGGCGAGATCATGACCGACCGCTGCAGCGCCTCGGTCGCTTTCGTGCCGGCCTATGGCGAACAGCCGGACCACCCGGGCACCAAGGTTGTGAACCGCCCGACGAACGGCAGCACGGCCTGGTCCGAGCCCTTCACCGTACGCACCGATGGTGACGGCCATATCCGCTGGTGGTGCCACTCCACCACGGGGAACTGGGCCGATCTCGCCACCTATGGCTTCGATGCCAGCGGCATCCCGATCTGCCTCGGCGCCGTGGTCGGCACCGTGGTGTCCGAGGGCAGCAGCGCCGCCTCACTGGCGGGCTGCGCAAAGCTCTTCACCGTCGGCGCCTCCGCCTGGCACGGCTGGACGCCGGAGCAGAGCCGCTGCAGCGACCATTCCACCCGGATCCGCGTCCGTCTGGGCCCTGACCGGCTGCTGCAGACGGAGTGCCTCGGGCACTGATCCGGCGGGCCGGCGCCCCGGGCCGGGCGCCGGCCGCCTCCGTTCAGCCCGCCACGGCATAGTCGCGCTTCACCCGCGTCACCTGGCGCAGATCCAAGCTCCCGGGCGTACACGCCCGTCTGCGATCTGCTTTAGGCTGGAGGGCGGGAGGACCGGACATGCCCAACGACGCCCCTGCCGCAGCCGCACCGGACGCCAAGGCGCTCGCCGCGCTGGCGGCGCAGCTCACGGAGCTGCTCCGCCTGCGCACGCTGCCCATCGGCATGAAGCTGTTCGAGCGGGCGGAGGAGATGGAGGCCATCCCCGGCCTCCGCCGCCCTCCCGCGGGCCGCACCTTCTCCACCTGCCAGCTGGTCACCCAGGCGCGCATCGCCGGCGTGACCCTCGGCATCATGCATGAGAACGTCCCGGCCTTCTCCAATTGCGGCGGCATCATCGGGCTGAACGAGCCTTCCGAGCTCTACCTCTCGGGCCGCAAGATGGAAGGCGTGTGGTTCGAGAACCGCCAGGCCGCGGCGGCGCACCAGGCTCAGATGCCGCGCGTCCCCGCCCGCTACGCCGCCCTCGTCGCCTCGCCGCTCCGCACCGCGCGGCTGGACCCGCCCGACATCTGCCTGTTCTACGCGAACCCTGCGCAGATGATCCTCTTCATCAACGGGCTGCAGTGGAAGAGCTACCGCCGCTACGACTTCTCCATCACTGGCGAGAGCGCCTGTGCCGACAGCTGGGGGCGTGCGCTGCGCGACCGCACCGTCTCCCTCTCCATCCCCTGCTATGCGGAGCGCCGCTATGGCGGCGTCGCCGATGACGAGATGCTGATGGCGCTGCCGCCTTCCGAACTTGCGCGCGGCGTGGAGGGGCTTGCCGGCCTGTCCAAGGCCGGACTGCGTTACCCCATCATGCCCTACGGCCCGCAGGCCGATCCGGGCGAGGGCATGGCGCGCAGCTACGCAGGAAAGGCCTGAGCCATGGCGATGACGCTCTTCCGCAACGCCCGGGTTTTCGACGGAGTTGGCGATACGCTGCTCGAGGGCCATGAGCTGCTGGTCGAGGATGAGCGCATCAGGGAGCTCGCCGACCGTCGCATCACCGCATCCGGCGCGCGGGTGATCGAGTGCGGCGGCCATACGCTGATGCCCGGGCTGATCGACGCCCACATCCACGCCTATGCCACGCTGGTGGACCTGAGCCGGGTGGACCTGCAGCCGCGCAGCCTGCAGGCGCTGGGTGCGGCGAAGCGGCTGGAGGAGACGCTCCGCCGCGGCTTCACCACGGTGCGCGATGCCGGCGGCGCCGATTGGGGCCTCGCGGTCGCCTGCGACACCGGGCTGATCACCGGTCCGCGGCTGTTCTTCCCCGGCCGCGCCCTCTCCCCTACCGGCGGGCATGGCGACCAGCGGCCGAACACCGCGCTCGACCAGGTCTGCGGCTGCGGCGCCCACAGCAACGCGCTCGGCCTGGTCGCCGACGGGGTGGACGAGGTGCGGCGGGCCGTGCGCGGGGAGCTGAAACGCGGCGCGCATGCCATCAAGATCATGGCCTCGGGCGGCGTCGCCTCGCCCTCCGACCCGATCTGGGCGCTGCAGTACAGCGAGGAGGAGATCGCCTGCGCGGTGTGGGAGGCCTCCGCCTGGCGCAGCTACGTCCTTGCCCATGCCTACACGCCGGACAGCATCCACCGCGCCGTGCGCCTCGGCGTGCGCTCGATCGAGCATGCGAACCTGATAGATGCGGCGACCGCGGCGTTCATGGTGGAGCGCGAGGCCTTCGCCGTGCCGACGCTGGTGACCTACCGCGCGCTGGCGGAGGAAGGCCCGGCGCTCGGCCTGCCGGCGGAGAGCCAGGCGAAGCTCGCCACGGTGCAGGCGGCGGGGCTGAAGAGCCTCGAGCTCCTCTCGCGCGCCGGCGTGCGCATGGCCTTCGGCACGGATCTGCTGGGCGCCATGCATCGCCGGCAGGGTGAGGAGTTCCTGATCCGGCGGGAGGTGCTGCCCGCGGCGGATGTGCTGCGCAGCGCGACCGGCGAGGCGGCGGCGCTGCTGCGGCGCGAGGATCTGGGCGTGCTGCGGGCGGGGGCGCTGGCGGATGTGATCCTGGTGGAGGGCGATCCGCTGGCGGAAATCGGCGTGCTGGCGGGCGAGCGGGGCGAGCGCGTGCCCTTCGTCATGAAGGGGGGCGCGGTGATGGTGGATCGGTTGCGGTAGGTTGCCCTTGGGGGAGGAAGGAAACTTCCTCCCCCAAGACCCCCACCATCCTTTTTCTGATCCCTTCTCCTCGGCGCTTGCCCGGTCCGACTGGAAGACTCCCTTCCATGCTCAGCGCGGCGCCATGCGCAGCGCACCGTCCAGCCGGATCGTCTCGCCGTTCAGGTAGGGGTTCTCGACGATCTGCATGGCCAGCAGCGCGAACTCCTCCGGCACGCCCATGCGCGGCGGGTTGGGGACGGAGGCGTTGAGCGCCGCCCGTACATCCTCGCCGACGCGCGCCAGCAGCGGCGTGTCGAAGATGCCGGGCGCGATGGTGCAGACGCGGATGTTGCGCCCCGCCAGGTCGCGCGCCGCACAGATCGTGAGCCCGATCACCCCGGCCTTGGAGGAGGCGTAGGGCGTCTGCCCGATCTGGCCCTCATAGCCGGCGATGGAGGCGGTCAGCACGATGACGCCGCGCTCCCCCGCCACCGGCTCGGTCTTCGCCATGGCGGCGGCGGCGAGCCGCAGCGCGTTGAAGCTGCCGATCAGGTTCACGCGGATCACCGCCTCGAACTGCTCGAGCGGCATGGGCGCGCCGTCCCGCCCGACCACGCGGGCGGAGCCGCCGCGACCCGCGCAATGCACCAGCACGCGCAGCGGACCGAGCGCCTCCGCCGCCTCCACCGCCGCCTGCATCGCAGCGGGGTC
>DASQVL010000812.1:0-2760 GCA_035640795.1 Crenalkalicoccus sp.
AGATGAAGGGCTTGTCCCACACCGCCCGGCCCTCGACGGTCTGGGCGAGGAAGGCGCCGGTATCGCTGAAGACGAGGGGGTAGCCGTTGAGGAGGGCGGGCCAGAGCAGCAGCAGCGCGGCGGCGGCGAGGGTGGCGAGGCGGTGTGGCGTTCGGCCGGGGCGGGGAAACGGCCCTCGTTCAGCCGGACGGAGAAACGCGTCTGGGCCTTGTGCGAGCGGCCTGGTCCGGGCTGCGGAGGAAGGATCAGGGAAAGGTGGTGGGGATCGTGGCGGGTCCCCGGAGGGGAGGTTCCCGTCCTCCCCCAAGGGCAAGCTACGCCGCCCGCAGCTCAATGACATTCCCCTCCGGATCCGCCACGCGCAGCAGCCGCGGCGGCGCCCCGCCCGGCCCCGGCGCGTCCATCACCGCCGCCCGCACCGTCAGCATGCGCCGGTGCCAGCGCTCGAGCTCCTCCTCGCTCACCGCGAAGCCCAGCAGCGCGCCGCCGCCGCGGGCCGATTGCGGAAACAGCGCATCCCCCCGCGCCCGCAGCACCAGCTCCACCGGGCCGAGCGCGAAGCGCCCCATCGGGTCGGTCGCCTCCAGCCCGAGCACGCGGCCGTAGAATTCGCGCTGGCGGGCCGGGTCGCGGCAGGGCAGTTCCAGCCGCAGCAGCGGGCCGAGGCTCAACGCCCCGCGCCCGGCGCCACCCAGCGCCCGGCCGCCGCATCGTCCTCGGCGCGCGCCGCCACCCAGCGCTCGCGCCCATCGGCGAAGTGCTCGCGCTTCCAGAAGGGCGCGCGGGTCTTCAGCCAGTCGATCAGGAAGGCGCAGGCCTCCAGTGCCGCCGCGCGATGGGCGGAGGCGGCGAGGACGAGCACGATCGGCTCCCCCGGCGCCAGCCGGCCGAAGCGGTGGATCACCGTGCAGCCGGAGAGCGGCCAGCGCGCGCAGGCCTCCGCCGCGATGGCCGCGATTGCGTGCTCCGTCATGCCCGGATAGTGCTCGAGCTCGAGCGCCGCGAGCCCGTCATCCGCCCGGCACAGCCCGACGAAGCTGGCGATGCCGCCGACATCGGTGCGCCCCGCCGCGAGTGCTGCCGATTCGGCCGCGAGGTCGAAGGGCGCCGCCTGCACGGCGACCCTGGGCGTCGCGCTCATCCCCCCGTCACCGGCGGGAAGAAGGCCACCTCGTCACCCGCGGCGACCGGATGGTCGGGCGGCGCGAAATCCTGGTTCACCGCGGCGCGGATCTGCTTCGCATCGGCGAAGGCGGCGGCATGGCCGGGGCTGCGCGCGGCGAGCCAGGCGACCAGGCCGGCCACGTCGCGCACCGCGGGCGGCGGCGCCACCTCCTCCTCCGCGAGGCCGATCCGCTGGCGCACCCAGGCGAAGTAGAGCACGCGCATGGCGGCTCAGCGCGGCACCGGCACCACCTGCGGCGGGCCGCCAGCGGAAGGCGTCAGGAGCAGGTTGCCGCCCTGCCGGGTGACGGTGCCAACCGACCCGTCCGGCCCGATGAAGGTCTGCGCCGCCCCGCTGCCGGCGCCGAGCGTGACCGGCCCGCCCGGCGTCGGGATGACCTGGCCCTCCCTCAGCTGCGGCTGGGGTTGATACTCGGGCAGGTTGGCCAGCGGCGGCTGGGTCTCCGGCAGCGGCGGCTGCTGCAGGGGCGGCGGGGGCGGCGAGGAGCTGCCGCGCAGCTGGTTCGGCGCGCCGCGGGAGGTAGAGCCGGGTGGTGGCAGCCGGCCATCCTGGCTCAGGCCGCGCAGCGACGGGGACTGGGGCAGGGTGCTCTCCAGCTGCGGCTGGGGCGGTAGCGGCTGATCCCAGCTCGGCCGGTCGTAGCGGCGATCGCCCGGGCGGTATTCCGGGATGTCGCGCAGCGCCGCGTCGGGGTTCGCCAGGGTGGCGCGCGGCGGCAGCGGGCCGGGCCAGACATCGCCCGGCTCGGTGCGCAGCGTGTTGGCCCGCGCGTCGCCATAGGCGACGCGGTCCACGGTCAGGCTCTGGTCAGGCAGGCCGGGCTTCGGCGAGCCCCAGAACATGCCTCCGCCGGCATCGGCGAACTTGTCCGTCGCCGTGGCCAGGCCATTCTCCACCCGCTGGCACCCTGCCAGGGCTGCCGTCAGCCCGAAGGCCAGCACCCCGGCCCGAATCGCATTCTCGCCCCTGCCACGCATCGGCGGATCTCCGGTTGCAGGCGGAAGATGCGCCGCCCGGGGCCCGCTCTCAAGGCCGCGCTGCCAGAGCGGCGTCCGCTCGCCTGTGCTCGCGGCAACCGCTCCAGCCGTTTGATTGCAGAGCGGATTCACGCTCCCGGGCGTTCACGCCCTCGGCGATCTGCTCCGGACCCGTATCGGCCTGATCCTGGCCATCCGAAGTCTGGTCCGCTCCGCTCGCTGCCGAAGCAGCGAACTTCGCGGGCAGGACACTAGTGTCCCGATTCCGAAGTCCTTCGGACTTCGTTCTCGGTCCACTAGCCTTTGTTTTCAGTGGCCTGCTGGTCCGCTCCGCTCGCTGCTGAAGCAGCGAACTTCGCGGGCAGGAGACTAGCGCACCGGGCCGGAGCCGCGTGCGCCTTCCGTCGCACTGCCGACATGGCGGAGCCCGGCGTTGAGATACCCCCAGCCGGTGACCAGGGTGAGAACGGCGGCGGTCCACAGCATCGCCTCGCCGATCGCGGCGACCGGCAGGAAGCCGAGGCCGAGCGCCGTCGCCCCCTGGTCGCCGGCGAGCAGCGTGCCGAGCGCGCCCATCTGCACGCCGGTCTTCCACTT
>DASQVL010000813.1:0-4277 GCA_035640795.1 Crenalkalicoccus sp.
CGCCTGGCCGCCGGCGGCGCTGGCGGCGGCGGGCACGGCGCTGCTGGAGGCGGAGCGGCGCTGCAAGACGACCGGGATGCCGGACGCCACGGTGGCGCGGCAGGCGGTGCTGGCGCTGGCGCGGCAGGCCGCCCGGACCACCCGAAGCTGAGCCGCCGGGCTACCCGCCGCCCAGCAGCCGCACCAGCCCGTCCAGCTGGTCGAGGTCGCGATAGCGGATGGTGACTTGGCCGCCCTTGCCCTCATGCCGGATGGCGATGCGGAGGCCGAGCCGGGCGGAGAGGTCGCGCTCCAGCGCCGCCGTCTCCGGATCCGGCTGACGGGGGACGCGCTCCGGCGCCGGCTCACGCGGCTTGGCGGCGGCCAGCGCCTCGGTCTGGCGGACGTTGAGGCCGCGATCCACCACCTGCACGGCGAGCGCCACGGGATCCGGCGCGGTCAGCAGGGCGCGGGCATGGCCGGCGCTGAGCGCGCCCTCGCGCAGCAGCTCCCGCACCCGGTCGGGCAGGGCGAGCAGGCGGATCATGTTGGCGACATGGCTGCGGCTCTTTCCCACCGCCTGGCCGAGCGCGTCCTGGGTGAGGCCGAACTCCTCGGTCAGGCGGCGATAGCCCTCCGCCTCCTCCAGCGCGTTCAGGTCCTGGCGCTGCAGGTTCTCGACCAGCGCGGCCGCCATCGCCTCCCGGTCACCGAGAGCGCGGATGACGACGGGCACCTCATGCAGGGGGACGAGTTGGGCGGCGCGCCAACGGCGCTCCCCGCCGACGATCTGGTAGCGGCCCTCCGCCCCGGGGGTGGGCCGGGCCAGGATGGGCTGCAGCAGCCCGTGCTCGCGGATGGACTGGGCGAGCTCCTGCAGCGCCTCGGGCTCCATGGCGCCGCGCGGCTGGAAGGGGCCCGGCTCCAACGCCTCGATGGGCAGGGTGCGGAGCGCCTCGCCGCCGGCGGGAGGGGGGCCGGGGGGCGGCGGCGCCTCGCCGAGCAGGGCGGAGAGGCCGCGGCCGAGGCGCGGGGCGGGGCGGCGGGGCTGGGCGCCGCTCATGCCGCGGTGCGCGCCCGGGCGCGGTCGCGCTTCAGGAACTCCGCGGCGAGCTGGACATAGGCCTGCGCCCCGGGCGAGCGGAAATCGTAGAGCGTGACCGGCAGGCCGTGCGACGGCGCCTCGCTGATGCGGATGTTGCGGGGGATCACGGTGTCGAAGACCTTGTCCTTGAAGAAGCCGCGCACGTCCTGCGCCACGGCGTCGGAGAGGTTGTTCCGGCGGTCGAACATGGTCAGCACGATGCCGTCCAGCTTGAGCTCCGGGTTCAGGGCGTGGCGCACCCGCTCGATGGTCTGCAGGATCTGGCTGACGCCCTCGAGGGCGAAGAACTCGCATTGCAGGGGCACCAGCACGGCCTGGGCGGCGACCAGCGCGTTCAGGGTCAGCAGGCCGAGCGAGGGCGGGCAATCGAGGAAGACGTAGTCGAGGCCATCGAGCGCGTCGGCGGCCTCGGCGAGGGCGTCGCGGAGGCGGCGCTCGCGGTCCGGCAGGTCCACCAGCTCGATCTCGGCGCCGGCGAGGTCGGGGTCGGCCGGAATGATGTCGAGGTTGGGCACGCTGCTCGGGCGGAGCGCCTGGGAGAGCGGCCATTCGCCGGTGAGGATGGCATAGGTGCCGACGCCGCGGTTGCCACGATCCAGGCCGAGGCCGGTCGAGGCATTTCCCTGCGGGTCGAGGTCGAGCAGCAGGCTGCGATGGCCGGCAGCGGCGAGGGCGGTGGCCAGGTTGATCGCGGTCGTGGTCTTGCCGACGCCACCCTTCTGGTTGGCGACGGCGATGACGCGCGGCGGGACGCGGTCAGGCATGGACGCCGGCAGGGTGGATCTCGCTGAGGCGGAGAATGGTGGCGGCCGGATCGGTCCGGCTGGCGAATCGCTCGACCTGCATTGTCCAGTCGCGGGCGGCGGCGGTCAACTCATCCGGCGCGGAGCGGCCCTTCGGGAAGAGGGCGATGCCGCCGGGGGCGAGCAGGCGGTGGGCGTGCCTTAGCAGCTCGGGCAGGGGGGCGAGGGCGCGGGCGGTCAGCACGGCGGCTTTGGGCGGGGTCGCGGCCTCGATCCGCACGGCATGCACGGTGACGCGGGGCAGGGCGAGGGCGCGGGCGGCCTCGGTGAGGAAGGCGGCTTTGCGTCGGTCGGCTTCGATCAGGTGGGTCTCGCGCTCCGTGGCGGCGGCGAGGATCAGACCGGGGAAGCCGGCGCCGGAGCCCAGGTCCAGGAGCGGGCCGTCACCGCGCGGGATCAGGGGGACCAGCTGCAGCGAGTCCTCGATGTGGCGGTGCCGGAGGGTCGCCGGATCGCGGTCCGCGACGAGATTGATGCGAGCGTTCCAGCGCTGGAGCAGGGCGAGGAAGGTCTCCAGCCGCTCCTCGAGCGGGTGTTTCACGTGGAACACTCGAGACGGCGGAGATGGACCGCGAGGGCAGCGAGGGCGGCGGGGGTGATGCCGGGGACACGGCCGGCGCTGCCCAGAGTTACCGGGCCGGCGGCGGCGAGGCGCTGGCGCATTTCGAGGGAGAGCCCGGGAACGGCGCCGAAATCCAGGCCGCGGGGAATGGCGAGCCGCTCCTCCCGCGCTAGGGCGCGCAGCTCGGCCGCCTGGCGGTCCAGATAGGGCGCATAGAGGGCCTGGGTCTCCAGCTCGGCCCGGACCCGGGGGGCCAGGTCGCGCAGCCAGGGGAAGAGGAGTTCCAGGGCGGCCGGGGAGGCGGCGGGCAGGGCCAGGGCTTCGAACAGGCTGCGCCGGCGGCCATCCGGATTCACGAGGATCCCGGCAGCGGCGTATTGCGCAGGCGTTGCCCCCTCTGCCCGGGCGCGAGCGACGGACTCCGCGACCGCGCTGGCATAGGTGCGGTGCGACGCCGCGCGCTCCGCGCCCACGCAGCCCCAGGCGATGCCGCGTTCCGTCAGGCGCAGCCCGGCATCATCGGCGCGCAGTGCCAAGCGGAATTCCGAGCGCGCGGTCAGCATGCGGTAGGGCTCGGTCACGCCCTGCAGCACCAGGTCGTCCACCAGCACGCCGATATAGGCCTCGCCGCGCCCCAGCACCTGGTCCGGCTCCGCCCCGCCGGAGCGGCAGGCGGCGTTCAGCCCGGCCATCACGCCCTGTGCCGCGGCCTCCTCGTAGCCCGTCGTGCCGTTCACCTGGCCGGCCAGGAACAGGCCCGGCACCGACCGCAATTCGAGCGTCGGCCACAGCGCGCGCGGATCGATATGGTCGTATTCGATGGCGTAGCCCGGCCGCAGGATGCGCGCGTGCTTCAGCCCGGGGAGGGAGGCGACCAGCGCCGACTGGACCGTCTCCGGCAGGCTGGTCGAGATGCCGTTGGGGTAGACGGTGGCGTCCTCCAGCCCTTCCGGCTCCAGGAAGATCTGGTGTCGCGGCTTGTCGGCGAAGCGCACCACCTTGTCCTCGATGGAGGGGCAGTAGCGCGGCCCGACGCCGCTGATCCGCCCGCCATACATGGCGCTCAGGTGCAGGTTGGCGCGAATCAGGTCGTGCGTCGCGGCGGTGGTCCAGGTGATGGCGCAGTCGCGCTGCGGGTTGGTGATGCGCGCCGTCATCCAGGAGAGCGGCTCGGGCGGGTCGTCGCCGGGCTGGTGCTCCAGCGCTGCCCAGTCGATGGTCCGGCCATCAAGCCGCGGCGGGGTGCCGGTCTTGAGGCGCGCGAGGGGCAGGCCGAGCCGTGCCAGAGCGGCGGCGAGGCCGAGGGAGGGCGCCTCGCCCACCCGCCCGGCCGGGATGCGCGTCTCGCCGATATGGATCTCGCCGCGCAGGAAGGTGCCGGCGGTGATCACCACCGCCCCGGCACGAACCCGCCCGCCATCCGCGGTGACCAGGCCCGCGGCGCGGCCGCCCTCGACGATCAACTCCTCGACCGCCGCCTCGGCCAGGGTCAGGTTCGGCGTCGCGCGGAGCAGATCCTGCACGGCGGCGCGGAACAGCCGCCGGTCGGCCTGGGCGCGCGGGCCCCGCACGGCGGGGCCCTTGCTGCGGTTCAGCAGGCGGAAATGGATGCCGGCGGCGTCGGCGGCGCGGGCGATGAGGCCGTCCAGCGCGTCCACTTCCCGCACCAGGTGGCCCTTGCCGATGCCGCCGATGGCGGGGTTGCAGGACATGGCGCCGATGGTCTCGAGCCGGTGCGTCAGCAGCAGCGTGCGGGCGCCGCAGCGTGCGGCTGCCGCGGCGGCCTCCGTCCCCGCATGGCCACCGCCCACCACCACCACGTCCCAAG
>DASQVL010000814.1:0-5377 GCA_035640795.1 Crenalkalicoccus sp.
ACCGCGAAGGAGTGGCTGCCGTCGCTGTTCCCGAACGCCCGGCGCGCGCCGGACGGCCGAACGCTGCGCTGCGCCGACCTCTCCGGTCGCCCCCCGCGCGGCGAGGGCTCCTGCGTCATCCACCTGGAGGGCCGCTTCGCCGGCTGGGGATTCGACCACGCCACCGGCGAGAGCGCCGGGCCGATCGACATGGTCTACCACGCGACGGGCGCGCCCGAGCCCCGCCTGTTCGACGAGGCAGCGAGGCTGGCGCGCATGGACCGCCCCGCGCCGCCCCCGCGGGCCGCCGAGCCGCGCGCGGACCACAGCCACGAGGTCGCGCGCATCCTGGCCGGCTGCGTCCCCCTCGCAGGCTCGCCCGCCGAGGCCTACTTCCGGGGCCGCGGCCTCGCCGCGCCCGACAGCCCCGACCTCCTCTTCCACCCCGACCTCGCCGACTTTGAGAGCCGGCGCGGATGGCCCGGGATGGTCGCGATCGTCCGCGACGGCGCGGGAGAGCCCACGGGCGGCATCCACCGCACCTACCTGCTGGACGACGCCTCCGGGAAGGCGCCGCCGGGCAAGAAGATGCTCGGGCCTGTCGCCGGCGGCGCGGTGCGGCTCGCGCCGATGCCCGAGGACGGTCGGATCGGCGTGGCGGAGGGGATCGAGACCGCACTTGCCGCCATGACCCTGTTCGGGGTCGCCACCATGGCGGCGCTCTCGGCGGACGGGCTGCGGCGCTGGCAGTGGCCGGAGGGAACCCGCCACGTCACCATCTTCGCCGATGCCGGGACCGCTGGGATGCAGGGGGCGGCGACGCTGGCGGATAGGCTGAACGTCGCGGATATCCCGTCCCGCATCGTCGCCCCGCTGCACGGCGACGACTTCAACGACGACCTGCGGCGCGGGGCGACCGCCGCCGACTACGAGCAGGCGGCTGGCGCGGAGCCGAAAGCGTCCGCCACCGCGGCGGCGCCCGCTACGGTCGAGGAGCTGCTCTCGGCTGCCTCCAGCCTCACCCGCCCGCCCGACTCGGAGCCGCTCGCCGACTTGCTGGGCCGGCTGGCATTGGCGCGGCTCGACCCGTTGCCCGAGCGCCAGGTCCTCGCCGCGGTGAAGACCGCAACCGGCATCGCCGTCTCCATCCTGGAGAAGCAGCTGGTCGAGCTGCGCCGGCGCGTGAACGCGACCGGCGACGTGCGGCGCGCGCCCGTCCGCCCGCCCTGGGCCTCGCTGCTGCGGATTGACGCCGGCGGCGCGCCGGAGCGCAACGAGGCCAACGTCATCACCGCGCTCTCGCTCGACGCCGCCTTCGCCGGAGCGCTGATGTTCGACGAGTTCAGCCAGGAGATCATCGTCGCCCGGGCGCTGCCCTGGGATCCCGCAGGCACGGCGCACCCCCGCCCATGGGGCGAGGCCGACGACGTGCGCTGCGCCGAGTGGCTGCAGCGGCACGAGATCAACGTCCCGCCCGTCGTCGTCGGCCGCAGCGTCGTCGCCGTGTCGCGCAACATCCGCATCCACCCGGTGCGCGACTACCTCGAGGCGCTGGCCTGGGACGGCACGCCACGTCTCGACACCTGGGCCGTCGCCTATCTCGGCGCCGAGGACACGCCGCTCCACCGGAGCATGGCCTCGCTGTGGCTGGTCTCCGCCGCCGCGCGGATCATGCAGCCCGGCTGCAAGGCCGACCACATGCTGATCCTGGAGGGGCCGCAGGGCATCCGGAAGTCGACCGCCCTGAAGGTGCTGGCCTCGGATCCCTGGTTCACCGACGAGCTCGCCGACCTCGGCTCGAAGGACGCGGCGCAGCAGATGCGCGGCGTGTGGATAATCGAAATGGCGGAGCTGGATGCCATCGGCCAGGCGGACGTGTCGCGCATCAAGGCGTTCCTGAGCCGCACCACGGACCGCTACCGGCCGCCCTACGAGCGCTACGTCGTCACCGTCCCGCGGCAGTGCGTGTTCGCCGGGACTGTGAACCCGGACACCTACCTGCGCGACGAGACGGGGAACCGGCGCTTCTGGCCGCTGCGCTGCGGCGACATCGATCTCGAGGGGCTGCGCCGCGACCGCGACCAACTCTGGGCCGAGGCCGTCGCGCGCTACCGCGCCGGGGCGGCGTGGTGGATCGAGGACCGCGCGCTCGTCGCCGAGGCCAGCGCGGCGCAGGAGGCGCGCTACCAAGGCGATGCCTGGGACGCGCGAATCGAGCGCTGGCTCGCCTCCGAGCGCAAGCCGGTGAATGTCGGCGTCGGGCACTTCGAGGACTGGCACGAACGCTTCGTGCCGCGGGCGAGGCCGCTGACCGACGTCTCGATCGGCGAGGTGCTGGAGCAGGCGCTCGGCATCGAGGCGGCGAAGTGGACGAAGGGCGACCAGATGCGCGTGGGCGCCTATCTCAAGGCGCGGAAGTGGGAGCGGTACAAGACGACCGGCTCCGCCAAGGACGGCGCCGCTCGCGAATGGCGCTACCGCCGGCCCGCCCCGCCGGAGGAGGGAGCGTGATGTCCCTCCGGCACCTCACCGGGAAGCCGTTCTGTCCCACTGTCCCACCTCGGCGATTTCCGCCGGCGAAGTGGGACACGCGCAAGCCCGGGTTTTCCGCGGGTTTCCGAGCGTCTGTCCCACTGTCCCACCTGTCCCACTTGCTCCTTAGAGCCATACGCGAAGGGTGTGATGGATCGGGACATACATTTTCCTATACGGGTTTAGGCGGGCCGTCCTGGAGTGGGACAGGTGGGACAGGACCGCGCAAACCTCTGAATTCGCACACATTCCGCCGTCCCACTTCGGTTCTGGCGGTGGGACGAGGCGGGACGGGTGGGACGCCCCGGCGCTCGCGCATCGCGTACCGGGCCACCGGGCCGCCCGGCCAGGCAACGCGCCCTCGAAGCCGGGCAGCGACGGCGAGCTCCGCCAAGAACCGCGCCGTCGCCGCCCTCACCACAGCCGTCCCCTCTCGGAGACCCCATGGCTCCCCTGACTCTCCCCATGCCCGCCGCCGGCGCAAGCGGCCCGCCTGTCGTGGCGCCGCTGCCGGTGACTCTCGGACGTCCCGCCGTCCTCGCCCTCGACCTCGGCACCACCACCGGCTGGGCGCTGCGCGGCCGCGACGGCGGCATCACCTCCGGCACCATCGCCTTCCGTCCCAGCCGCTTCGAAGGCGGCGGCATGCGCTACCTGCGCTTCCGCAGCTGGCTCGGTGAGCTGGCGGCGCTTGCCGGCGGCCTCGCGCGCATCGCCTTCGAGGAGGTGCGCTCTCACGCAGGCGCCGATGCGGCACACCTCTACGGCGGCTTCCTCGCTCACCTGTCGGCCTGGTGCGAGGAGCGGGGCATCGCCTACGAGGGCGTGCCGGTCGGCACGATCAAGCGCTTCGCCACGGGGCGCGGCAACGCCGACAAGGCGGCGATGGTGGCGGCCATGCGGGCCCGCGGCTTCGCGCCGGCGGACGACAACGAGGCCGACGCCATCGCCCTGCTGCTCTGGGCCACGGAGAGCCAGGGAGGGCGCGCGTGAACCTGCCCGGTGCGCCGCGCCCACCCCGCTCGTCTCTGGACCTGGCACGCAGCCCGTCCACGCCGGTGGACATCGAGGCCATGCGCGCTCGCGCCTGGCACCAGCACGGCGTCGCCGCCATCCCCGTGGCGGACGTCACCGATCCCTGGCTGCGCCAGGCCATCACCAATGAGGCCAACCGGCGCTGGGGGCGCCGGCTCGGAGGACAGCACCATGGTCGGTAAGCGGAAGCCGAAGCGCAACACCGTCGCGCAGCAAGAGGACCTGGCGAGGCCGTCGAAGTGGCGCCTGCAGCACGGCGGCTTCGAGGAGCCGATCCGCGCGGCCGACCCGGAGACGGGCAGCCCGGTCGAGCACCGCCGCGCGGTGGACACGCTCGGCATGATGCTGGCGAACGGCACCATCACGCCGCAGATGCACGAGGCGGGCTGCATCTTCCGCACACTGTTCCGCTCCGCCGCGATCGACAGCATGTCCACGTCGCAGCTGATCCGCCTGCCGAGCTCGACGGCAGACCGGCTGTCCAACCGCCAGCTCGACGCGCGCCGACGCGTGCTCGAGGCGCTCGACGCCCTGGGTGGGCACGACAGCCCGGCCGGCTCCTGCGTCTGGTTCGTCGTGGGCCTCGAGATGTCGGTCCGCGAATGGGCGGCGCGCCGTGGCTGGAGCGCCAGGCCGGTGTCGCAGCCGGTCGCCGGTGGAATCCTAGTCGCGGCACTCGGCATCCTGGCGATGCACTTCGGGCTGACGCCGCGGCAGCGGGCGGCGTGACACAAAGCGGCCGGGCGCATCAGCTGTCCCGGTCGCGCTCGGTGCCGGAATGGCGCAGGGTGACAGCCGCCATGTTTGACGACCTGATCATCCTGCGAGAGCCGCCACCGAATCGCATGGGCAAGTGCGAGAGCGGGGTCGAGCGCCACTTGACGGAAGGGGCCGTCATGGTGGCGTTTGCCTTCCACCTGCTGCGCACGTTCCCCGAGATCAAGCACGTGTCGGTGCATCCGGACGGAGAACACGGCAAGCGCTTCGGGTTCACTGCCTGGCTGGCAGCAAGGGCATTCCGGCTTACGACCCCGAGAGGATCGACGAGCTACGGAGGGCTGTATGAGGGACCTCAAGGGCAGACAATCCTGATCGATCCGAAGCCTGGCATGGGCGACGTCGTCGCCAAACTGCCGGAGCTTGCGCTCGTCGCAGAGTGCAAGGGCGGCGTTGTGAACAGCTGGCACGCGGGCCAGCAATCCAGGCTCCGCCGCGGGCTATGCGAAGCCGTCGGTCAATTGCTTGCATCGCCGATTGGGCAGCCGCGGCGGCAGTTCGCTGTTGTTCCTAGGACACCGACCACGACGGAACTCGCTGAGCGGATGCGCCCGAGGGCGGCAGCAGCGGGCATTGAGATCGCCCTGGTCGACGGCCACGGGAATGTCGCCGGCGTCGAGCGGGAGCTCCCGAAGGGAGCGTAGTCGATCCCGACCGCGCTGTTACAATTCACCCGGTGGCGGCGCGTAAATCGAGTTGGCTAATGTCGTGACACGTCGAGAAGGCGCGTCGATCGCCGCGGCTGATCAGCCACAGCGTCGCTCGATCGAGACAGTGGCTCGCCAGCCGCAGGGTCCTTCCTGGGCCCGGCGTATGCGGGGGGCAAGCGCGCGCAAGTCGCCTAGCGTCAGCCCCGTTTTGCAGGTTGCCAGCGCCCCGGTTGCCGCCCCGCGCAGGGCGTAGGCGCTCCTCACCAGCAGGTCCCGCATGCCCCAGCTACCCTGGCAGGCGAGCGCCGTCGAGGCGCGCGCGGTCGCCTCCCTGCTGCCCTATGCCGGCAATGCGCGCACGCACTCCGCCGAGCAGGTGGCGCAGATCGCGGCCAGCATCCTCG
>DASQVL010000815.1:0-14224 GCA_035640795.1 Crenalkalicoccus sp.
TGGGCGACCTGATCGGCGCCGAGGGAGCACCCGCGGCAGGCATGCTCGGGCCAGCCGAACACCCCGGGCTCGAAGAAAGCTCGGTAGACGATCAGTTGACGCCGGCCTTCGAACAGATCGAGCAGGCTCATCGCGCCTATCGGCCCCTCGAAGACGTAGGTCCGCTCTACGGCCATCCACGGCATCCGCCGGCGTTCGGCGGCCAGCGCGTCACGGGCCCGTGTCTGGGCCTTCTCCTTCACGAGCAGCTGTCGGCGTGCCGCCTCCCACGCCTGCGGCGAAACGATCGGTGGCGTGCGCATGGCGGACTGTCCGCCGTCCCGGTCGTTCTCAGGTGATCTGGCCATGGTCGTTGCAACCTCCGAGTTGGACGAGCTCCCGGGCGTTCGGGCTGAAGCGCGACTGGGTCGCTGCCGATCGCTCGTCGTTGGTCCGGAGCGAAGCTGGGGTCGGGGTATCGGAGGGTGGGAGTGACAAGTGTGGCGGGATTCCGATGGACTCGCCGATCACGGCTGCGTGGCGTGCGGTCGTGGCGGAGGAGCCCCTCGGCGCGCCGAAGTGGGTGGCGCTACGCGACGACGCGCCCGCGCTCCGGGGCATCGCGATGGTGCAGCTCGGCGACTTCGTTCGCGCGAAGGCACCGTCAAGTTGAGCGGGGCTGGCGGGCTACTCCGCTGCCGCCGGCACCAATCGGGACGCGCGGCGGCGGCCGATCCAGTGGCTGACCTTGTCCATGTAGAGATAGACCACGGGCGTGGTGAACAGCGTCAGGACCTGCGAGACCAGCAGGCCACCCACCATGGCGTAGCCGAGTGGCTGTCGGATCTCCGATCCCGTCCCCGTGCCCAGCATCAGCGGCACCCCGCCCAGCAGCGCGCACAATGTGGTCATCAGGATGGGCCGGAACCGCAGGAGGCAGGCTTCGTGGATCGCGTCCTCGGTCGAGAGGCCGCGCTCACGCTCCGCATGCAGCGCGAAATCCACCAGCATGATGCCGTTCTTCTTCACGATGCCGATCAGCAGGATGATCCCGATGATCCCGATGACGTCCAGGGGCCGCCCGAACAGCATCAGCGTGGCAAGCGCGCCGAGGCCGGCCGAGGGCAGCGTGGACAGGATGGTCAGCGGGTGGATCGTGCTCTCGTAGAGCATGCCGAGGATGATGTAGACCGCGAACAGCGCCGCCAGGATCAGCGGCGGCGTGCTGCCGAGCGAGCTCTGGAAGGCCTGGGCGTTGCCCTGGAACTTGGTGGCGAGCGAGGCCGGCATGTGCAGGCTCGCCGCTGCCTTCTGCACGGCCGTGACCGCCTGCCCGATGGAAGCCCCGGGCGCCAGGTTGAAGCTGATCGTCACCGAGGGGAACTGGCCCAGATGGTTGATCGCGAGCGGGGCCAGGCTCGTCTGGAACGAGGCGATCTGGCTCAGCGGCACCTCGGTGCCGTTCTGCGAGCGGACATAGAGCCGCTGCAACGCATTCGGGCCGAGCTGGTAGGTCGGCTCCACCTCCATGATGACGTAGTACTGGTTTAGGGTGGTGAAGATCTTCGCCACGTGGCGGCGGCCGAAGGCGTCGTACAGGGTGGAGTCGATGCGTGCCGGGTCGATGCCGAAGCGTGACGCGGCCGAACGATCGACTTCGATCCTCAGGGTGCGGCCGGCGCTCTGCTGGTCGCTCGCCACCGAGGTCAGCTCCGGCAGGGCCTGCAGCTTCTGCAGGAGCTGCGGCGCGTACAGGTTCAGCTCCTGAATGTCGACGTCCGTCAGCACGTACTGGTACTGCGTCTTCGAGACCATGGCGCCAATGTTGATGTCCTGTGCAGCCTGCATGTAGAGGGTGATGCCCTGCACCCCCCGCAGCGCCCTCCCCAGGCGCGTGATGACCTGGTCCGCCGTGACGTTGCGCTGGCCCTGCGGCTTCAGGGTGATGAACACGCGGCCGTTGTTCCCCGCGACCGTGACGCCGCCGGCGCCGACATAACCGGTGGCCGAGGCGACTGCCGGATCCTTGCTGGCGATGTCGAGGACCGCGAGCTGCCGCTGCATCATCCCGGCCGGCGAGATGTCCTGCGCCGCCTCCGTGACGCCCACGATGAGGCCGGTGTCCTGCTGGGGGAAGAAGCCCTTGGGGATGGTGACGAACAGCCCCACCGTGGCCGCCACCGTCAGCAGCATGACACCGAGGGTGATCCGGCGATGCCGCAGCGCGACGATCAGCACCCGGTCATACTGCGCGACCACCCAGTCGAGGGACCGCTCGAGCGCCGCGGAGATGCGGCCGGGCTTATGGTCGTGCTCCGGCTTGAGCAGCGTCGCGCACATCATCGGCGTCAGGGTGAGCGACACGAAGACCGAGACCAGGATCGAGACGGCCACGGTGACCGCGAATTCGCGGAACAGCAGCCCGACCACGCCGCTCATCAGGAAAAGCGGGATGAACACCGCGACGAGGGAGATCGAGATCGAAAAGATGGTGAACCCGATCTCGCCCGCACCGTCGAGCGCGGCCTGCATGGGCGTGGCGCCGTCCTCGATGTGGCGCACGACGTTCTCGACCATGACGATGGCGTCGTCCACGACGAAGCCGACCGCGATCGTCAGTGCCATCAGCGAAAGGTTGTCCAGGGTGTATCCCAGGGCCACCATGACCACGAGCGTGCCGACGAGCGAGATCGGCACCGAGACGGCCGGGATGACGGTCGCCCAGAGCTTGCGGAGGAACACCGCGATGACGGCGACGACGAGCGCGATCGTCAGCAGCAGGGTGAACTGCACGTCCGAGACGCTGGCGCGGATGGTCTGCGTACGGTCGGACACGACCTCGACATTGATGCTGGGCGGCAGCGACGCCATCAGCTGCGGGAGCGCCGCCTTGATCAGATCCACCGTCGAGACGACGTTGGCGGTGGGCTGCCGCTGGACGGCGAGGATCACCGCGCGCCTGGTACCCAGCCAGCCTGCCTGCGTCGGGTCCTCCGGGGCAATGACAGCGTGGCCCACGTCGCGGACGCGGATCGGCGCGCCCTCGCGGTAGGCGAGGATCACGTCCTCGAAGCCCCCGGCCGTCATCAACTGGTCGTTGGTCTGCAGGGCGAAGGCCTGCTGGTTGCCGTAGAGCTGGCCCTTGGGCTGATTGACGGTGGCATTGGCCAGGGCGGCGCGCACGTCCTCGAGGTCGAGGTTCGCGGCCGCCAGCTGGGCCGGGTTGAGCTGGACGTGGATGGACGGGCTCTGCAGGCCGCCGATGCCGACCAGGCCGACGCCCGGCATCTGCGAGATCTTCTGGGCCATGATCGAGTTGGCGTAGTCGCTGACCTTGGTGATCGGCAGCGTGTCGGAGGAGAGCGCGATCAGCAGGACCGGGGTGTCCGCCGGGTTGGTCTTGCGGTAGGTGGGCGGGGTCAGGAGAGCGGCCGGAAGCTGACCGGAGGCGGCGTTGATGGCGGCCTGCACGTCCCCCGCGGCGGAGTCGATGGTGCGGCTGCGGTCGAATTGCAGGGTGATCTGCGTGAAACCGCTGCCGCTGCTGCTGCTCATCTGCGTCAGGCCGGGGATCTGCCCGAACTGACGCTCCAGCGGCGTCGCGACCGAGGAGGCCGTGGTGATGGCGTCGGCCCCCGGCAGCTGCGCGGAGACCTGGATCGTCGGGGAGCTGATGTTCGGCAGCGCCGCGACCGGCAGCTGGAAATAGGCGATGATGCCGAGCACCACGATCGCCACCATGAGCAGCGAGGTGGCGATCGGCCGGCGGATGAAGCCCGCGGAGATGTTCATGGCAGCATCCCCGCGGTGGCGGTCGAGGAGTCGGCGACCTTGGAGGGGTCCGACGAGGCGACAGGCGTTCCGGCAGTGACGCGGTACTGGCCCTGCGTCACCACCATCTCGCCGGGCTTCAGCCCCTCGGCGATCAGTGCCTCTCCGCGGTACCGCTGGGCCACGTGCACGGGGCGCACCTCCGCCTTGCCGTCGGGGCCGACGACGAAGGCGAACTCGCCCTGCGCGCCCAGCTGCACCGCGTTCGTGGGCACGGTCAGGCCGTTCGTGGCCATGGCGGTCGTCAGCTCGACATTGACGAAGGTGCCGGGCCAGAGGCGGCGTTCAGGGTTCGGGAACAGCGCCTTGAGCTGAACCATGCCGGTCATCGGATCGGCCCGGTTGTTCACCAGCAGCAGCCGCCCGGTGTCCAGCGCCTGGGTCCCCGCCTGGTCGTAGACGACCGCCTGCACCGGGCCTTTCGAGAGGGCCTGCTGCACCTGGGCGATGGCGGCGGCGGGCAGCGTGAACATGACGGCGATCGGCTGCACTTGGGTGACGACCACGAGCCCGTTCGGGTCCGTCGGGTGGATGATGTTGCCCACATCCACCAGGCGGACGCCGGTGACGCCGTCGAAGGGGGCAATGAGGGTGGTGTAGCTGAGCTGGGTGCGCGCGTCGTCGATGGCCGCCTGGTCGAATTGGACCGTGCTCTGCGTCTGCGCGACCAGGGATTTCTGGTCGGTCACCTGCTGCTCGGTGGCGTAGCCGCCCCTGGCCAGCGGCAGGAAGCGGTTCAGGTTGGCCTGGGCGTTGGCAAGATGGGCCTGGTCGCGCGCGAGCTGCGCCTGCGCCTGCTCGAGGCGGGCCTGGTAGGGCCTCGGGTCGATCTGGGCGAGGATGTCGCCGCGGTGGACCTGCTGGCCCTCGATGAAGTTGATGGTCTGCAGCAGCCCGCTGACCTGGCTGCGCACGGTGGCGGTGTTCAGCGCCTGCATCGTCCCCAGTCCGCTGAGGATGATCGGCACCTCGTGCTGCTGCACGGGCGCCACCACCACGGGCACCGGCGGCGCGGGCTGCGCTGCGGGCGCGGGGGTGTCGGACATGGGCGGGCCCAGGGCCGCGCCGGCCGCGAGCGCGATGAGGGGCAAGCCGTACTTGATCGCGCGGTGCATCCCGCCCTCCGTCCCTCGCCTGGCTGCCGCCGGGATGGCTTCGCTGCAACCGGGCGCAGGATGCGCCGGACGCGCCACACCGGCGCGACCGGTTTCCGGCGAATCGGTCAGAGCGGGGGTGATCTCCCGGCGTCAGTGCCTCCGCGCGCAAATAGCGGTGGTTCACCGTTCGGGATCCAATGCGGTTTCCTCACCGGCATATGCCGGCCCTTCATGGAGGTCAGCCGCCTTAGGCGCCGCATCGCGGCGCCGCGCCCAGGGTGATGGCAACAAGCTCGCCCAGGTAGGCACCAGTCAACCGCATCAGTGCCGGCGACGGGCCGCCTTCGGTGCGGTCGCCACCGGCCTCTTCCTGTCGCAACACGGTGCCCTGCGCGTCCAGGCCCACCGCGCGGAACCGGGATAATGTGCGGCCCAGCGCCCCCGCGCAGCGGAGTGGGTCACGTGCCTCCCAGACCAGCCGCAGCCGGGTCCCGCGTCGCGCATGCAGGTCCGACAGTGGCTCGAAGGGCGGTCGCAGCGGTGCACCACCGCAGGTCAGCACGCCTGCGCATGCTGCTGCACCCTCCCCAAAGGCAAGCCGAAAGGCCAGGCCTTCCGCCCCGCAGATGCCGGCCAGCACCATGCGCGTGACGTCCAACTGCGCGCGGTCGAGCCGGTGGGCAAGCAACGCCGTTGCCGCGTTGCCGACCTCGCCCGCACGAACACTCAGCAGCACGATCTCCGCCGCCGGCACCACCGGGCGCCAGGCACTCGCCAGTGCGCACGCCGTGTCCACGACGTCCGGAGGGTGCAACAGCAGCACGGATGCGGCGGCGTGCCCCAAGACCGGTCGGCCAGGCAGATCGGGGCGGCTGGCCATGCGATGCCTCGCGCGCTGAAAGCTGCGTCCAAGCTGGACGGCACCGGGCGTGGCCGCCAATATTGATTTCCCATGGTGACATGCTGGCCGGGCATAATCCGCGGCGTGCTCGGCATGATGTCGGACCTGATCTGCCGCGTCCCGAGGAGGTCCCGCATGAACTGGCGGACGCTCGACCTCAATCTCCTGGTCGTGTTCGACGCCGTCGCGCGGGAGCGTAGCGCGACGCGCGCGGCGGGCCGGCTCAACATGACACAGCCCGCGATCAGTCACGCCTTGGCCAGGCTACGCGGCGCGCTGCACGACGAGCTGTTCGTGCGCAGCCCGGACGGCATGGAGCCCACACCCTACGCCGAGCGACTGGCCGGCCCGGTCCGCACGGCCCTGGAAGGGCTGCGGACCGCGCTGGACGGTGCGGCCGAGTTCGACCCGGCGACGGCCGAGCGCGGCTTCGCGGTCGCGGTGAACAACCGCGCAGCCCTGGTCCTCTCCGCCCCGCTCGCGGCGGCGGTCGCAGCCGAGGCGCCGGGCGTGAGCCTGGATCTGCGACCGAGTGGCACGCTCGACCTCATCGAGCGGCTGGACCGCGGCGAGCTTGACCTCGCCCTCGGCGGCCTCGCCGCGCCCGGCGAGCGCTTCGCGGATCTACGGCTGTTCGACGACGAATTCGCGGCCCTTGCGCGCCGTGGCCATCCTGCGGCCGTGGATGGAATGCTGGATCTCGCCGCGCTCGGCGCCTATCCGCACCTCGCCCTGTCTTCCACCGGAGAGGCGACCGACTTCGTGGACACGGAGCTGGCACGGCATGGCCTGGCGCGACGCATCGCATTGCGCGCGCCGCTCCTCGCGGCGGCGGCCGCACTGGCTCAGTCGGACATGGTCGCAGTCCTCGGCACGCGTACCGCCCAGGCGTTCGCGCGCGTGGCACCGCTTGAGGTGCTGAGATTGCCGTTCGCCTCCCCACACGTGCCGACTGCGATGCTGTGGCACCGCAGGCTTGATGACGTTCCCGCGCATCGCTGGCTGCGCGGCGTCGTGCGGCGCATCGCGCGTACGCTTTAACGGGCCGCGGACCCTTCATGATCGGCGAAGCCGTGCGGACTGGCCGTGTTGCACGGATCGTACCCTCCGCCATCTCTCACTCACTCCTCCGTGTTCGGCCATTGACCACGGTGTCAGCATATGCAGCTATCCGCGGAACCGGCATGTGTGTGTATTCGGCCAAACGCGAGGATGTGCGGATATGCCGCCGCCCTTCGGTCGGCGAGCGATTTGGCCTCACAGCGTCAGGAGAACAGGCATGCCCCTCGTTCGCACCGACCTCCGCGAAGGCAATGACCTGACGGGACGCGCCGCCGCCGTCACCGGCGGCAATGGCGACATCGGGCTTGGCATGCCGCGTGGCCTTGCGTGGGCGGGGGCCTCGGTGGTGATCGCCGGGCGCGACACTGCGAAGAACGCGAAGGCGACGGCCGAATTGCGCGAGGCCTATCGCGCGCGCGGATACCGCGTGGTCGCCGTGGCGCGCACCACCCGCCCGCTCGGGGATCCGGACATCCTGGCCGTCGCCGGCGACATCACCGATCCCGCAACGGCCGAGCGGGCCGTCCTGGGCGGCCTCGCCCACGTCGGGCGTATCGACACGCTCGTCAACAACGCCCGACCCGCAGCCATACCGTGGCGGCGCAAGGCGGCATGGCGGCCTCCCCGGAAGGCCGGAGGGCGCATGCGCGCGAGGACTTCCTCCGGCGCGACGGCGCGACTACAAGCCCGTCCACATGCAACCGATATCCAACGAGGTGGGCTCGCTCCCGTCCAAGGAGTGTGTCTGCTGAGCGCATCGGCGCGTCCTGGGCCGCACCGGCGATACCTTCGTGCAAGCGCTGGGCGTGCAAGCGCCGCGCGCGCACCCTGGCGCCGTTCCTACGGAGAGATCTCGACAGGCCCGCATCAGGCGGACCGCAGGGGAGGAGGTTCCAATGGCCTTCATCATTAAGGTCAACGGGCTTGTCCGCCACGTGGATGTCGACGGCGACACCCCGCTGCTTTGGGTGCTGCGCGACGTCCTCGGCATGACGGGCACCAAGTTCGGTTGTGGCATGGCCCTTTGCGGTGCCTGCACCGTGCATATCGACGGCAAGGCGACGCGGTCCTGCGTGACGCCGATCGAGAGCGTCGGCACTGCGGAGGTCACGACGGTCGAGGCAATCGGCGACACGGCAGCCGGGGCCAGGATTCAGCGGGCCTGGCTCGACCGCGAGGTCGTGCAGTGCGGCTACTGCCAGTCGGGACAGATCATGTCCGCCGCGGCGCTGCTGGCGCGCAATCCGCATCCGACAGACGCCGACATCGACGATGCGATGGCCGGCAACATCTGCCGCTGCGGTGCCTATGTGCGCATCCGCGACGCGATCAAGCTGGCCGCCCGGACGACCGGGAAGGAGGGCTGATCATGGTGCGCGATCACCTGGCTTCTGCTGACATCCTGCGCGGCGGCACGATGGTCTCGCGGCGCCGCTTTCTCCAGGCTGGTGCCGCCGCAGGAGGCGGCCTGCTGCTCAGCATGGATCTGCCGATCCGCGGCGCCGAAGCCGCCGGCAGCGCCGACTTCGCGCCGAACGCGTTCATCCGGATCGGTGGCGACGACCAGATCGTGCTGACCATGCCCTACGTCGAGATGGGCCAGGGCACCTACACCTCGATCCCGATGCTCCTCGCCGAGGAGCTGGAGGTGGATCTGGCGCAGGTGCGGCTCGAGCATGCGCCGCCCGATCCGAAGCGCTACGGCAATCCGCTGGTCGGCGGCGAGCAGATGACGGGCGGCTCGACGACGATCCGTGCGGTCTGGACGCCTCTGCGCGAGGCCGGAGCGACCGCACGGACCATGCTGGTGGCGGCCGCGTCGAGGCGCTGGGATGCCGGTCTCTCGTCCTGCCGCGCCGAGCGGGGCGAGGTGGTCCACGGGCCGACAGGCCGGCGCATCACCTATGCGGAGCTGGCCGCAGACGCGGCACGCATGACGGCGCCCCGCAGCGTGACGCTGAAGCGGCCCGAGGAGTTCAAGCTGATCGGGACGCCGGCCAAGCGCCTGGACGCGCCGTCGAAGGTCAACGGCACGGCTGCCTTCGGGATCGACGCCCGGCCCCCTGGCGTCAAGATTGCGGCCCTGGCGCAGTCGCCCGTGTTCGGCGGGCGGGTGAGGAGCGTCGACGATGCCGCCGCCAGGGCGGTGAACGGCGTGCGGCAGGTCGTCCGGCTGGAGGATGCTGTCGCCATCGTGGCCGATCACATGGGCGCCGCCAAGAAAGGGCTGGAGGCGCTGACGGTCGAGTGGGAGGACGGCCCGCATGCCAAGCTCGATACCGGCGCGATCGTCCGCGAGCTCGAGGCGGCGACGCTCCGTCCGGGGGCGGTCGCGCAGGCGATCGGCGACAGCGACGGCGCCACGGCCAGGGCTGCCACCAGGGTGGAGGCGACCTACCAGGTCCCCTTCCTCGCCCACGCGGCTATGGAGCCGATGAACTGCACCGTGCATGTGCGCCAGGACGGCTGCGAGCTCTGGGTCGGCACGCAGGTGGTCGCGCGCGCCCAGGCGGCCGCCGCGACGGTGACCGCCCTGCCGCTCGAGAAGGTGGTGGTCCACAATCACCTGATCGGCGGCGGGTTCGGGCGGCGGCTGGAGGTCGACGGCGTGGTCCGCGCCGTCCAGATTGCCCAGCACGTCGCTGGTCCCGTCAAGGTCGTGTGGACCCGCGAGGAAGACATCCAGCACGACATGTACCGGCCGCTCTTCTTCGACCGGATCTCGGCGGGCCTCGATGAGAAGGGCATGCCGGTCGCCTGGAGCCATCGCTTCGCAGGCTCCTCGATCCTGGCGCGGTGGCTGCCGCCGACCTTCAACGGGGGCCTGGACCCCGACACCACCGACGGCGCGGTCAATCTCGCCTATGATTTGCCGAACCTGCGCGTCGAGTACCTGCGGGTTGAGCCGCCGGGGATTCCGACGGCGTTCTGGCGCAGCGTCGGGCCGTCACACAACGTCTTCGTGACCGAGAGCTTCATCGACGAGCTGGCGGCCGCGGCGAAGCAGGATCCCGTCACGTATCGGCGCGCGCTGCTCGACAAGGCGCCGCGCGCCAAGGCCGTGCTGGACCTTGCCGCGCAGAAGGCCGGCTGGGGCCGGCCCCTGCCGCAGGGCGCAGGCCGCGGCGTCTCGCTGCAGACCGTCTTCGGCACCTCCATGGCGCAGGTCGCCGAAGTCGAGGTCTCGAAGTCCGGCTCGGTGCGCGTCCGTCGCGTCGTCTGCGCGCTCGATTGCGGGACCGTCGTCAACCCCGACACGGTCCGCGCGCAGGTGGAGGGGGCCATCATCTTCGGCATCACGGCGGCGCTCTACGGCGAGATCACGCTGAGGAACGGCCGCGTCGAGCAGGCGAACTTCGACAGCTACCAAATGCTGCGCATCGACGAGGCGCCGGCGATCGAGGTCCACATCGTGCCGAGCACCGAGCCGCCCGGCGGCTTGGGCGAGCCCGGGACCTCGGCGATCGTTCCTGCCGTCACCAACGCGATCTTCGCGGCGACGGGCAAGCGCGTGCGCGAGCTGCCGGTCCGGGCAGCGGCGCTGGCACAGCCCCAGTGGGAAGTGAGAGAGATGATACCCAGTGACGTCGATCGCCGTCGCCGATTGTTGCTCGGCATGGCGGCCACGAGCATGATCGGCGCCCAGGCTGTCGCGGCTGGCCGGGCCGAGGCGCAAGCGGGCACGCCAGGATCCGCGGCCAGGCTCGGGCCGGGCGCACCCTTCGGCCCGCCGAGACAGATCCGCGCCGGCGTCCTCGATATCGGCTATGTGGAGGCGGGCCCGGCCGAGGGTCCGGCCGTGATTCTCCTGCACGGCTGGCCCTATGATATCCACAGCTTCGCAGACGTGGCCGCCATGCTCGCCTCGGCGGGCCACAGGGTGATCGTCCCGCACCTGCGCGGCTACGGCACGACGCGCTTCCTCTCAGGCGAAACGATGCGGAACGGGCAGCAGTCCGCGCTCGCCGTGGATGTTGTCGCGTTGATGGACGCGCTCGGGATCGGGGCGGCGACGGTCGCGGGCTTCGACTGGGGCGCACGGACCGCCGCCATCCTGGCGGCGCTCTGGCCGGAACGCTGCAAGGCCCTCGTCGCGGTCAGCGGCTACCTGATCGGCAGCCGCGAGGCGAACCGGGCGCCGCTGCCGCCCGCGGCGGAGCATGCGTGGTGGTACCAGTACTACTTCGCTACGGAACGCGGCGCGCTCGGCTACGAGAAATACCGGGACGACTTCGCCAGGCTTATCTGGCGGACCGCCTCTCCGAAGTGGGACTTCGACGACGCCACCTTCGGGCGCAGCGCCGCGTCCTTCGCCAACCCGGACCACGTCGCCGTTGTGATCCACAATTACCGCTGGCGGCTCGGCCTGGCCGAGGGCGAACCGCGGTACGACGACTTCGAGAGGCGGCTCGCCGCAGCCCCGGCGATCGCCGTGCCAACCATCACCCTGGAAGGCGATGCCAACGGTGCGCCGCATCCGGAGCCTGCGGCCTACGCACGGAAATTCGTGGGCAAGTATGCGCACCGCCTGGTCGAGGGCGGCATCGGCCACAACCTGCCCCAGGAAGCCCCGCAGGCCTTCGCCCAGGCAGTCCTCGACGCCGAGCGGCTCTGAGCGGTCCATGGCCCGCCGCATTGCTTGGCAGCGTGCCGGCCGGAGAGGCAGCCGGCCCCGTGCTGGCATTCCGGTCGGTCCAGCCTGCGGAAGGCGGCAGAGCATCTGCGAGGCCCAGGAAGATCGGCGGTGAGCGCGCTCCGCCGCGACACCGTCGACCAGCATGTGGGCAACGGGCCCCTTTACTGCGCCGCGATACGGCGCGTCGGATGCTCGCCGGTCCCGATCATCTCGCCGAAAGGCCCGCCGAGCGCGCGCTCCGGCTCCGCCTCCTCCCGGTGCGCCAGCGGCAGCAGCGGGAAGACCAGGTCGGCGAAGCTGTAGGCCTCCTCGAGGTTCGGGTATCCCGAGAGGATGAAGGTGTCGATGCCCAGCGCGGCGTACTCCCCCATGCGCGCCGCCACCTGCTCCGGGCTGCCGACCAGCGCGGTGCCCGCGCCGCCACGCACCAGGCCGACGCCGGCCCAGAGGTTCGGGTAGATCTCGAGGCGGTCGCGCCTTCCGCCGTGCAGCGCCGCCATCCGCCGCTGGCCCTCGCTGTCGAAGCGGGCGAAGGTCTTCTGGGCCGCGGCGATGGTCTCGTCGTCGAGGTGCCGGATCAGGTCCTCCGCCGCGCGCCACGCGTCCTCCGCGCGCGGGCGGACAACGACGTGCAGGCGGATGCCGAAGCGCAGGGTCCGCCCGCGCGCCGCGGCGGCGGCCTTCATCGCCGCGATCTTCTCCGCGACCTGCGCCGGCGGCTCGCCCCAGGTGAGATAGACGTCGCAGTGCTCGGCCGCGACCGCGATGCCGGCCGCGGAGGAGCCGCCGAACCAGAGCGGCGGGTGGGGCTTCTGCACCGGCGGGAACATCAGCCGCGCATCCTCGACGCGCATGTGCTTCCCCGTCCAGGTCAGCGCCTCGCCGCCGCCCGCCATCAGGCGGCGCCAGACGTGCAGGTACTCGGCGCAGACCTCGTAGCGCTCGCCGTGCGGAGTGAAGATGCCGTCGCCGGCGAGCTCCGCGGGGTCGCCGCCGGTGACCACGTTGATCAGCAGCCGCCCGCCGCTGATGCGATCCAGCGTCGCCGCCATGCGCGCGGTCATCGCGGGCAGCGACAGGCCCGGCCGCACCGCGACCAGGAAGCGCATGCGCCTCGTCATCATGGCGAGCGCGGAGGCGATGACCCAGCTGTCCTCGCAGGTACGTCCCGTCGGCAGCAGCGCACCGTAGTATCCGAGGTGGTCGACCGCGCGCGCCACCTGGCCGAGGTAGTCGATGGTCAGGGGCCGCCCGCCATGCGAGGTGCCGAGATAGCGCCCGTCGCCATGCGTCGGGATGAACCAGAGGACGTTCAGCGGCGGGACGGGCGTGCTCATTGCGGGGTCTCCTGGCCGGGGTCGAGGCGGAAGAGGCGGGCGGCGTTGTCGCCGAGGACGAGGGCGAGCGCCTCCGGCGCGAGGCCCAGCGCACGCAGCTCCGCCACACCCTGCGCCATGGGCCGGAAGGGGTAGCTGCTGCCGAAGAGGAGCTGGCGCGCGAGGAAGCCGCCGTTCGCCGCCTCGGCGTAGCGCCCGCCGCCCGGGGCGAAGAGGTACATGTCGGGCGACACGAGGACGTTCTCGTGCCGGAAGGCGACCGCGAGCATGTCGTCGATGCGCGGCCAGAAGCCGTGGCAGCAGACGATCGGCAGCGTCGGGAAGGTCCCCGCAACCACGTCCACGGCGATCGGGTCGTTGTAGGCGAGGTCCGGCGTCGTCGGGCCCGACATGACGAATGCCGGGACCCGAAGCTCCTGACAGAGGGCGTAGAACGGCATGAGCCGCTCGTCGTCGGCGTGCATCGGCTCCGCCCAGAAGCCGCAGTCGAGGTTGAGCGCCGAGAGGCCGAGGGTGGTGACGGCGTGCCGCGCGGCCTCGAGCGCCGCCGCGGGCCCGAGCTCGACCGGGTCGACCGAAGCGACGCCGATGAGCCGCCCTGGCGCCGCGCGGACCAGCGCGGAGATGTCCTCGTTGGCGACGCGAACGCCGGGGACGCTGCGGGCGCAGACCACCGCGCGCTCGATGCCGGCCTCGTCCATCTCGGCGAGGAAGGCCGTCAGGTTGCCGGTGCGGGCGAAGTGGTCCGGGTCGCGCGCGCCGACGCGCCGGTTCAGCCAGCGCACCGTCTCGAAGGCCGGCGTGCCGGGCGCGCCGCCACCGAAGAATTCGTGCAGCCAGCGGGGGCGGCTGCGCATGTCGATGATCCGGGGCGGCGGCGGTGCGGCGGTCATGCGGTGGCGGCCTCCCGTTAGGTTGGGTCCGTGCGGTAACTCTAGTCCTACGCTAATTCCTATCGACAAACGAGGGTATTGCTGATACCCCTGCTGCAGAGCCGAGGGAGAGATCAGCAATGGACCCCGCCCCCCGCCGTCGCCTGCTGTCCGGCCTGCTTGCCGTCGCGCCCCTCCTCGCACCCGCCGTCCTGCGGGCCCAGACCGCCGAGCCCCGGCTGCGCATCGGCTACCAGAAGTTCGGCACCTTCACGCTGGTGAAGGCGCGCGGCACGCTGGAACGGCGCCTCGCCGCCCTCGGGCTGCAGGCGACATGGACCGAATTCCCCGCCGGGCCGCAGCTGCTCGAGGGGCTGAACGTCGGCAGCATCGACATCGGCACGGTGGGCGAGGCGCCGCCGATCTTCGCCCAGGCGGCCGGCGCGCCCATCGCCTATGTGGGCTACGAGCCCCCGGCGCCCGAGGGCGAGGTCATCCTGCTGCCCGGC
>DASQVL010000816.1:0-3387 GCA_035640795.1 Crenalkalicoccus sp.
CACCATCCTTTTTCTGATCCATTCTCCGGGGCGCTTGCCCGGTCCGACTGGAAGACTCCCAGCCGAAGCTGCTTCTCCGTCCCAGCGGCTTCCCGCAATCGCCCGCCCGCGACCGCCGGGGCGCGCCGGGACCCGGCGCCCGGCCCGTCGCTCGACCGACGCCGGGCCCGCCCCCTCCCTCAGGGGATCTCGAACACCGGCACCGGGTAGGAAACCCCCCGCAACGGCAGGTCCCGCGCCGCCGGCACCAGCCCCTGCCCTTCCAGCAGCCGCTGCGCCGCCGGATGCCCCACCACCGGCCCCGTCGCGTAGATCTCGGAGGCGGTGGCCAGACGCTGCACACGGGAGGCGATATTCACCGTCTGCCCGAAATAGTCCTGCTGCGCGTTCAGCATCACGGCAAGGCACGGCCCCGCATGGATGCCGATCTTCAGCAGCAGCGAATCGCGATGCTCGCGCATCGCCCGGCGGATGCGGAGCGCGGCCGAGACCGCCCGCTCCGGCGTCGGGAAGGTTGCCATCACCGCATCGCCGATCGTCTTCACCACCGCCCCCGCCTCGGCCGCGACGATCTCCTCGATCAGCCGGAAATGCTCCTGCACCAGGTCGTAGGCCGCCAGGTCGCCGACCCGCTCGTAGAGCTCGGTCGAGCCGCGCAGGTCGGTGAACAGGAAGGTCAGGCTGGTGATCTTCAGCCGCTGGTGGACGTCGATCGTGTCGGTGCGGTAGATGTCGCGGAAGGTCTGGTTGCTGAGCAGCCGCTTGGCGGTCAGGAAGGGCCGCCGCCGGCCGAGCAGCCCGTGCAGCGCATCGCCGGCGATCCAGACGCCCGGCAGGGTGCGCGTCGCCGTACGGTTCTCGACCATAATGCGCAGCGGCCCCGGCTGCATCACGGTGGTGCCGGTCGGCGCGTGCTTGCCGTCCAGCATGAAGGTGAGGTTGCGCCGCTCCTTCGTCGGCGCGCCGCGCACGTCCAGGAAGTGCGCCATGTGCACGACCGGGTCGAAGACGATGACGAAGCCCTCTGGCAGCTGCAGGGAGAGCGTCGCCTTCTGGAAGGGCTGCAGCTCCAGCAGCTCGAGCACGATCTCGCCGAGCAGCCGCTCGAACTCGGCCCCCTCCGGCAGGGCGACGCCGGAGCCCCAGAAGACCTGCGCGAAGTAGTCGGCCCAGGGCAGGGCGTGCGGGTCGTGCGCGGCGATCCGCCGCACCCGCGGGCTGGCGGTGAAGGTGACCTCCACCATCTCGTCGAGCGTCGGCTCATAGCCGGCGGCGCAGAGCGCGCAATTGTACTCGGTGTGCTTCACGCCCTTGAGCGTGCTGCCGGCCTCCAGCACCCCGCCGCAGCCCGGGCAGAGCACGTTCCAGTGAAGCTCGCAGATGCCGAGGCGGGCGGCGTGCAGGAAGCCGGCAATGGTCGCCTCCTCCTCGCAGCCGGTCGCCTCGGCGAAGGCGAGCGCGTTGACGCGGCAGAGCGCGCGGTCGGGCGCCTCCCGCACCGCGGCCTCGATGGCGGCGGCGACATCGGGCCGCGCGCTCTCGCGCAGCACGGCGAACAGCGCCGCGGTCTCACCGGTGACGTGCATGCGGCCATCCTCGCTCCGGTTCCGCCTGAGACTAGAGCGGTTCCACCCGCCTGTGCTTCCGGAAATTGCCCCGGCATGCTGATGGAGCCTCGGCGTCCAGTCCAGCCATCACAGTCCGCGCCTCGCCCCTCAGCCGCGCCGCCTCTCGCGCTTCCGCTGCCCGACCGCCATGCTTCCACGGCGCCGCCCGGCACCCGCTCGCGTCCCGGGCCGCCATTGCGGCCCTGCCCTACCTCCACGCCCGCGCGGATGCCGGTGGGAAGAAGGCGGCAGCCGAGGCCGCGGCGCGCCATGCCGAGGCCGGTACGGAATGGGAAAGCCTGCTGTCGAGACCGGCGCGAAATCAAAATCAGAGGCAGGGAAAAAATCTGCGCGTGGGACATCATGTGGTACCGGACGCGAGCGGCCGTGAAGTGTTGGCTCCCTATCCCCGGCGAGCGCCGATGTTCAGACGCCGAGCGAATCAGAAAACGCCGCGTCGAATCAATGCATTGATCAGGTTCTCAACTCGGCAAGTGTCTCAAATAACCGGCGCCATCCTAGCTAGGAGGCGTCCCGCCAGGTCGGGAACGTCGCCGCCTGACCGCGTAATGAACCGTCGGCATCGGTCAGCTGCCACACGAGGCAGTCCTCGATCCAGAACCGCCGACCGGATTTCGCGACACGCAGCCCGCGATAGCCGCTGGCGAATCCATTCCGGGTCACTGCGTCAAGCAGCCGCTGACGCTCCGCGCGATTGGGCGCTTCCGCAGATTGGCGCGACGGTAGGGTGATGAACTCGTCCCAGCTATATTCGAAGCAGCGCTGAGCCGCCTGGTTGGCATAGACGAAACGGGGGTCCGCATCGCTATTGTGGGCCAATACGCAGAAGGGCGCGTCCTCGTACAGCCACCGCGACTGATCAGCCTGCGGAATATCCAGCGGCAACAAAGGGCGGCCGACAATTTGCTCGTAGCTGGCGAGCAGAAGGGTCGAAAGAGCATCCAGCGGCGGCATAGAAACAGTCACGTGGCGATGTCTCCCGGGACAATCAGGCGGGCGGCGCCTCTGGGGGCAAGTCCGCCGCCAAAGGCGTAACAGTGGTGACGGACCAAGATTGCAGGTTGATTGTATTTTCCTCAGAAGTGACTACGGATGTAATATACGTCAAACGAGCGGCCTTCGAGGTCTGGCCGTAAACCAGGTCCCTGCGGAGCTGACCGCCTTGCATCCTCCGCTCCGGCTTCTGCTGTTGGCCATCAGGACTGGCGCCGCATTCACACCCGCTACGACCGCTGCGCCCACGCCTTCATGTCCGCCATCTGCATCGCCGGCGCCGTCATCTTTTGGCTCTGATCAAGCAGGCCTAAGCCTAGACTGTGAAACGCAAAAACGGGGCTCCCGCGGAGCCGGCAATCTATCGGGCCAACGGCCTTCGGCGACATCCGCGCCCGAATTGCACGGTTGCACAGGCCCAAAAGGGGTGCACCCTGCCACTTACAACCCCGGGCATCTGGGGAATGTCGGTTCAGCTAGCGCCGGGTCTTGGCAGGCCCGGCCGCTTCAAGAGCATGCCGACTGAAGAGCAGATTCGCGCGCCCGGGCGTTCACCCCGTCCGCGATCTGCTCAGGATCCGTGCCCGCCCGGCGGTGCAGGCCGGCATGGGTCCGGCAACCCTTGGGCGCAGCAGCCCCCGCCGGCTTGTGCGGCGCGGCGCTGCCCGGGCAGACTCCGGCCATGCGCGGCCGCCCGCTCCGACCCCACGCCCGCGGGCTGATCCGGCGGGGCACGGCGGCGCTGCTCACCGCGCTCGCCCTCGCC
>DASQVL010000817.1:0-3143 GCA_035640795.1 Crenalkalicoccus sp.
GTGCGGGCAGCAGCGGCAACAGCAGCAGCAGCAGCAGCAGCAGCGCGAGCAGGGCGCGCCTCATGGCGCCGGCCCCACCGGGCCATAGGCGTCGGCGCCGCGCGCCGCCTCCATCCGCATCGCTTCCTCGATGGGCACCCGGGCGATGCCGCGCGCGCGGTCCACCCAGCCATAGGAGTGCAGCGCCGCACGCTGGGCGCGCAGGACGTCGCGGAGATCGGCTTGCGGGTCGCTCTGCAGCTGCGGCGGCGGGAATCGGTCCGGCGGCCGGATGCGCTCGCTGGTGCCGGTCCAGGCCATGAAGCCCCAGACGATGCCGAGCGAGGCGGCCAGGAAGCCGACCGAGCCGAGGCCGATGCCAAGCAGCAGCCAGGGCCGCACCTCCTGCGGCGCGCGCACTTCGGCGAGGCGGGAGTCACGCATGCCGCGCCTGCCCCATGAGCCGCGGCGCGAACAGCCCGAAGCCGAGCGCGACCCAGAGCCCGCCGACCACGATGATGCCGAGCAGCGCCGCCGGCAGGGAGAGCGCGCCGAAGGGTGGGCAGACCATCCAGGCGAGGTTCAGCGCCTCTCCGGCCAGCACGCAGGCTCCGACGAGGGCGAGCCGCCCCGGGTGGTTGCGCACCGCGGTCACGATCAGCGCGAGGAAGGGCAGCACGGCCATCAGCGCGATCGCCACCGCGTCCACCAGCCACCAGAGCGTGTTCTGCCGCTCCAGGTACCAGGTGATCCGCTCGGGCAGGTTGCCGTACCAGATCACCAGGTACTGCGCGAAGCCGAGATAGGCGGCGCCGAGCACGCAGGCGAGCATGAGCGCGCCGAGATCACCCGCCCGGCCGCGTCCGCCCGGCGGCGCTACGCGGATCACCGCCGTCCAGGCGAGCGCGGCGAGCAGCTGGTGCACCGCAATGTCGGCGGGGAAGGCGGTGGAGGGGAAGTGCGGCTCGATGGACAGGATCCAGTCGAGCGAGATGCCGGTGATGATGACGCCGTGAAACAGCAGGGCGATGATGCCGATCACCGGCCTCGGCCGCGGCCCCGCCTGCACCAGCAGCAGGCCGAGCACGCTCCAGCCAATGACGGCGACGAGGCCGCGCGCGATGAAGCCCGTCTCGTTCAGCCAGAGACGCGCCACTTCTGGCCGGTCGGAGCCGGCACCCACCCAGGGATAGACATCGCCGAGCTGCAGCGCGAGTGGCAGCAGCAGCAGCGCGAAGAGCGGCAGCGTGGCCGTCGCGGGGGCGAGGGCGGGCCAGAGCGTGACGCCCCATTGCCCGCCCGTCAGCGCATGGGTCGCGAGCCAGGCGAAGGCGCCGAGCGCGATCGCCATCCAGAACAGCACGCCGACCAGCCAGCCGGCGAGGATCGGGCCCGGCGTCGGCGCCAGCAGCGACCAGGCGAAGAGCAGAAGCCCGGCGCCGCCGCCGGCGAGCGCGGCCCAGCCCGCGCGCTCCCGCAGCCAGGGCAGCGTCGCCGTCGCCGTCATCGCAGCGCCATCGCGGCATCCGGCGGCAGCTGGGAGATGGGTACGTCGTGACCCAGCTGCAGCGCCCGGATATAGGCGATGATGGCCCAGCGATCGCTAGGCTCGACGCGCGCCGCGTAGCTGTACATCACGCCGTGGCCCTTGGTGATCGCGTCCCAGAAATGGCTGGCCGGGGCGGCGCGCAGCTGGGCCGTGTGGTAGCTCGGCGGCGGCGGGAAGCCGCGGCGGACGATCATGCCGTCGCCCGCGCCGGTGAAGCCGTGGCAGGGCGCGCAGAAGATCTCGAATTGCGACTGGCCGCGCTGCAGCAGGGCGAGGGTGACGCGGGGCGGGGTGCGGATCGCGTCCTCGCGCGCCGAATCGCCCTGCGCGACCACGCCCGCGGGCAGCGGCCGCGCCTCCGTCCCGTCCGGCCAGAGCGGCGCGCGCGTGTAGGTGCCGTAGCGCGCCTGCCGGATCATGTCCTGCCGGCAGGCGCCGAGCGCGAGCAGCGCCAGCGGCAGCAGCAGGCGCCGGCTCCTCATGGCGAGCGCACCTCCTGCAGGGAGAGCGGCGCCAGGCCATCGAGCAGCGCGGCGAGCCGGGTCTCGCTCGCCTCCGGGTCGCCGACCGCGAGGAAGAAGCGGTCCTGGCTGGCGCGGTCGAAGCCGCGCGCCGCGAAGACCGGGTGGTGGGGCCCCGGCAGCCTGCATCCGAACAGGAAGGCGGCGACGCCGGCCAGGGCGGCGGCCAGCACGGTGAATTCGAAGCTCGGCACCAGGAAGGCCGGCCAGCTGTTCAGCGGCCGGCCGCCGCTGTCGATCGGGTAGGCGATGACCGCGCTGTACCATTGCATGCCGAAGGCGAACGCCGCGGCGAGCGCGCCTGCCACGAACATGACGACGCGGATGCGGCTCCGCGGCAGGCCGAGCGCCTCGTTCAGCGCGTGCACGGCAAACGGGGTGTGGGCATCGAGCGGGCCGAGCCCGGCGGCGCGGGCGCGGCGCGCCGCCTCGACCAGCGTGTCGGGATCGGCGAATTCGGCGAGCAGGATGCGGCGGGGCGTCGTCATCGTCACCTCGCCAGCTCATGGCGGAGCTGCTCGACCTCATGCACCGTTACCACCGGCACGAGACGCGCGAGCAGCAGGAACATGAACGCGAAGAAACCCAGCGTGCCGACCAGCAGCAGCCAGTCCCAGAGCGTCGGGACATAGAGGCGGCGCATGGTCGGCAGGAAGCCGTGGGAGAGCGTATTGGTGATGATCAGGATGCGCTCCAGCCACATCCCGATATTGATGAGGATGGCGATGCCGCAGAGTGTCCAGACATTGCGGCGCACCCGGCCGGACCAGAAGGCCTGCGGGGCGACCACGTTGCAGAGCAGCATTGTCCAGTACAGGGGCGCGTAGTCGCCGGTGAATTCGTAGGCGACCAGCGCGCGCTCCGCCGGGCTGCCGCCATACCAGGCCATGAACCACTCCGTCGCGTAGGAGAGGCCCATGATCAGCCCGGCGAACAGCATGATCCTGCCCATGACGTCGAAATGCCGCTCGGTCACCACCGCTTGCAGGGAAAGGCCCCAGCGCAGCAGCGCCGCCAGCACCACCACCATGGCGAAGCCCGAAAACATGGCCCCGACCACGAAGTAGGGCGGGAAGATTGTCTCCTGCCAGCCG
>DASQVL010000818.1:0-2316 GCA_035640795.1 Crenalkalicoccus sp.
ATCGTGGCGGCGGCCTCGCCACAAAGGAAGAGGACGAGGCCGCCGATGCTCTCGGGGGCGGAGAAGCGGCGCATTGGCTGTTTGGCGCGAAGCAGCTCCTGGGCCGCGTCTCCCGCGGAAACGCCGCGCTCGGCGGCGATGCGCTCGATCTGCTTCTCGACGAGCTCCGTGCGGACCCAGCCTGGGCAGATTGCAGGTGATGCCGTCGTTCACCGTCTCGAGCGCGATCGCCTTGGTCAGGCCCACCAGCCCGTGCTTCGCGGCGACGTAGGGCACTTGCCCTCGCTGGCGACGAAGCCGTGCGCGGAGGCGATGTTGACGATGCGCCCCCAGCCCGCCGCCGCATGCCCGGCAGCGCGGCGCGCAAGAGGCGGAACGCGGCGGAGAGATTGAGCGCGATGATCTCGTCCCAGCGCTCGTCGGGGAAGTCCGCCACCGGCACCACGTGCTGGACCCCGGCGTTGTTCACCAAGATGTCGGGGGCGCCGACTCGCGCCGCGCTGGCGGCCAGCAGCGCCGCCGCGGCATCGCGGCTCCGGAGGTCGACGGCGGCGTAGCCGACCCGGCCCCGCGGCCGGAACGCGCCAGGCGTTCCGCGATCACCTCCCCCTCCCCCTCCCGGCCGCGGCCGTGTCCACCTTGAGAAAGGCCCCGAGCGTGAAGACGAAGACGGCGACGCCCATCAGGGGGCGTGCGACCTCGGAGAGGGAGGGGGCGACCAAGCCGATCAGCACGCCGCCGCAGAGGAGCGCCGGTCCGTTGCGGCCCGGGCGGGCCAGCAGACCGTTCGCGCGGCGCGCGCTCATGGCGCCCTCTCGGGGACCATCTCGTTGCAGGATCGCCGCCCCCGCTCGGCCCCGGATGCCGGGGGAACCGACTCCCGCGCTGGAGGCCGTGCACCGCCACGGCGACGGCCGCCGCGTTCCCGCCGCCGCAGGTCGCGAGGATGTGGCGCTCGGCGGCCAGAAGTTCGGCCGTGCTCGCCGCGCCGGCCGCGCACCGGTCGCGCATGTACCGGAGGAACTCGCCCGGCGTGAGCAGATGCTCGACCGCTCCGACTAAGCAGATGCAAGGTTTCGCCGCCTCGCGGGGCGCGCGGCAGAAGCCTATCAGGTCATAGGGGTCCTCGGCGCTTGCCCACGCGGATGGCCCCTTCAGGGCGACGGCGACCCAAAGCGCATGGCGACAGGAAACTTCCTGCCGCGCTCGGGTCTATGCACCAGCGCGCCGCGCCACCTCGCCGCCCTCGGCATAGGCCAGGCAGGAGTTCAGCAGCGCCGGCCGCGCCCCCGCCGCCCGTGGCGCCCGGCGCAGGAATGCCGCCGTCTGGAAGGCCACCGTCGCCATCTGCTGCAGCAGCTCCCGCAGATGCGTGCAGCCCATCACCCCGCCCACCCGCGCATTCGCCGCCTTCAGGAAGCCGGGCCCCACTCGCAGCCCGGCCAATGCCGAAAAGTTCGGCGCCGCCGCCGGGCAGACGAGATAGGGCGCGAACTCCGTCGCCGCCTCGAACGACCGGATCACCATGTCCTCGCCCAGCGTCATCCGCGCCAGCATCCGATGCAGCGGCGTCCCCGGCCGGATCTCGCCCCGGTCCCGGTTCTCGAACGCGTAGCTCTTCGTGTCCGTCAGACCCGCCTCGACGTCGAACAACCCGTCCGCACGCCGGTACCCGCGCAGCTCGATGTCGCGCAGGTGCAGCAACTCGCGCTCCGCAGGTTCGCTGAGCGGCATGCAACCCTCCTCTATACGATCCGCGCCATGCGCACCGCGGTATGGCCGCGACTCGCGCGCAGGCTGGGCATGATCAGCAGCGTGTCGTCATGCGGCGTCCGGATCTCGGTCGTGCCGTCCAGCGCAATCAGCGTGTTGCGCTCCGGGATCACGTCGCCCCCGCGATACGGCTGCAGGAAGGTGAACCCGCTCGTCGCCGCAGTCACCGCCACCGTCACCTCCGCACAGCGCGGCGGCGGGCGCGGCCCGGGGTCCTCGGCGAGCCCGGCATGGCCCAGCATCGCCGCCACGCACCGCTCCGCCACCTCGACCGCCTCCGCGCGCCAATGCTGCCCCGCCTCCACCAGGCACGCCGCCGCCTCGCCCGGCCCGGTGAAGCGCGGGTAGTCGATCAGCCGCGGCCCGGTCGCATGCCCCCGGTCCGCCACCACCAGGCCCGGCACCGCCAGCGCCATGGCCAGCGCCCGCCCGCGCTGGCCGGGCCCGCACAGCAGCAGCGGGTCGCTGGGCCAGAGCATCGAGTGCAGGTCCAGCAGCAGGTCGGCGCTGTCGATCAGCGGCCGCAGCGCGCGGGCGCGGTCG
>DASQVL010000819.1:0-6955 GCA_035640795.1 Crenalkalicoccus sp.
TGTTCGGGTTCGCTGGAACGGCGGAGGGGGAACCAAGCTCAGACACGGGCTCGCGCGCCCCAGGGCGAACCGGCCTCCCCTCCGCCACCGCGCCACCCAGCTTATCGCAGGCCGGCGCGGATGACCGAGACTTACAAGGGCAGTTGCGATGTCAATCGCAACTGCCCTTGATAGCCACGGGACGGGAGAGTGCGATGGCCGGAGACTGGATCGAATTCCATGGCAAGTTGAAGCAGCTGATCCGGCCCGTCCTTGGCTTCAAGACGCTGCAGACGGCCTATGCCACGATCAAGGGCTTCGAGGTGATGCGCGCGCTGCGCAAAGGCCAAGCCGCAGCCTTCAACATCACGCGCGACATCAGCGGCGAGGCACGTCTCGTCGAGCGCGCCTTCGGGATCGGCGCCTCCTCTCTCTTGGAGGCCGTCCGGTTCGTCACAAACCGGCTCGAACTCGAAGCAGCCTGACGGAACCGCTCACTCCGTCGCCACCCTCCGCGCGCCCTCGCCGACAGATTGCAACAGAGCCCTCCTACCCGCGCGCGATCCGCTCGACGCTCGGCCGGCGGGTCGCGCACCGGACCAGCGCCTACAAAAACAGCAGACTGGAGCAGGACCACCGCGGCGTGAAAGGCCGCATCCGATGTATGCGCGGGCTCGAGAGCTTCGGTTCGGCGGAGCGGTTCTGCCGAAGCCACGACGAACTCCGCGCCGTCCTCCGCACCCGCACTCGCCACAACCAGCCCGCCGCCGCCAACCGCCGCCGCCTGCTTCATCTCCGTCATGCCACGGCAGCGCTCGCCATTCATGGCGGTGTAGACCGAGCTCGGACTTCACCTCGTCTCGTCAGATTTGGCGCAAGCACTGACAGAACCCGGCGAGGGGGCCGCGGGCGCGCAGGCCGGCGTCGTATTCAACCCAATTGGTCACCCTCGGGCGCTGGCGCGGGATGCGGAGCCGGCGATCGGCGTTGGCCTTGAAGGCCATAGCTGACGTCCCTCAGTGTCCGAGGGCTCGCCCCCCACCCAAGCCTACTCGAAGACACCCGAGTGGGCGACCCGTGGAACAAGCTGCGTTCAAGGTTCGCGCCTTCGCGCGCGATGTCACGCGCAGGGCGTCGCGTGGCCTGCTCAGGGCGAACCGGCACGGCGCCGGCCCAGCCGCCGCATTGGGAAACCGTATAGGCGAGTTCAAAAGCCGGCGGTCGCCCGGGTTGCATCTTCCCATCGCCGGTCGTGATCCACGCGGCCGCTGCAAATGAGGGCAGAACATGACTCGCATTCGCATCCTCCCGGCCACCCTGGCGGTGGCTCTGGCCTTCGCAGCCGCCGGAGGCGTCGCTCTGGCAGCCGAGAACGGCCAGCAGCGCGGCGAACGCGCCACGGAGACGGCCGCCGTGCTCGCCGCCCGCATCACCCCGGCGGACGCTATCAGGGCGGCCGAGGCGCGCGCCGGCGGGCGCGCCACGGAGTTCGGCATCGAGAACCGCAACGGCGCCCTGAGCTACGAGGTCATCGTCGCGACCGCGACCGGCGCGACGAAGCTCAACGTCGATCCCACCACCGGCGCGGCCACGCCTTCCACCGAGCAGGTGCGCCGCGCGGGGTCCCCGACGCCCGTCTCCACAGTCGGCCTCGCCGCCGCAGTGGCGGCGGCGGAGCAGGCCGCCGGCGGCGGCCGGACGACCGAGGCCGACCCCGTGACCGTCAACGGCCAGCCCGCCTTCCAGGTCCACGTCGCAAGTGCGGCTGAGGCCAAGCGGGTCACCGTGAGCGGGGCGAACGGCCAGGTCCTGCAGGTCGCGACGGCGACGGCCGGCGACGAAGACCACGAGGACGAGCACGACAACGACTGAGCCCTGGCGATAACCGGCCGCACGGAGCGGACCGGCGGATGACAACAAGGAGCCGGCGATGGAAACTCTCATGCTCGACATCGAGGGGCCGGTACCGCAGGGCGCGCAGGCCGCTGGCCTGGACCTGCCGGTGCGGGTGCTGCATTGCGACCACGGCGAGGCCCTGGTCGAACTGCTCCCCGGCGTTGCGCCGGAGACGGCCTGGCGGGCTCTGCTCTTCGCAGCCTGTCCGATCCGTGAGGTGCGCGCGGAGGGCGGCGGGCTGGAGGAGCTCTACCTCTCGCTGACCGAGCCGGATGCGCCGCGGCCGGGCACCGGCCCAGCACCGGCGACATCGGCCGGCGGCCCGCGTGAAGGAGCCGTGGCATGAGCCCGGCGCTGACCATCGCCCAACGCGAAGGCAGCGAATTGCTGGCAAGCCCGCGCGGCCTGGCCTGGCTGCTCGCCGCGGCAGGCGTCCTCTCGGGCTTCGCGCTGCTGCTGGTCGGCAGTACCGAGCTCGGCCTGCTCGACAATGCGCAGATCGTCTACGACATGGCGGGCCTGGCCATCGCCCTCGGCGCACTGCTGACGGCGGTGATGGGTGTGGACGCGGTGGCCGGCGAGCAGGAGCGCGGCGCGCTGCTCCCGCTGCTCGCCACCGCCGCGCCGCGGCGCGCCATCCTGCTCGGCAAGCTGGGCGGGCAGGCGCTGGCCTGGGCGGCCATGGCCGCGCTCGCGATCCCCTATCTCTGGGCTGTCGGCAGCACCGGACAGAACCTCGGGAAGGCGGTACTCGGGCTGCTGCTGTTCGGCACCCCCGTGCCGCTGACGGCAGGGGCAGGGGCAATGGCGCTCGGCGCGCGCCTTCGCTCGGCCCGCGCGGCGCTGCTCGCCGCGCTGATCGCTCTGATGCTCGTCACCAGCCCGCTGGCTGACCATCCTGCGGGTGGATCAAGGCAATGAGCAGGCGATCGACCTCGAGGACTGGAGCGCCAACAAGGCGCTGACCATTGCCGGCATCGCCCCGGGCAGCGAGGCGCGGAGCGACTGGACGCTGCGGCTGATCTCGCCTGGGACCTACCGCGTGCTCGTCAGCGCCGCCACCGCCGGCGCGGCGGTGCCTGCGGTGGATGCGAGCGAGACCTTCACGGTCGCGCCGAAGCCGGTGGTCGAGTCCGTACGGGTGCTGCCGGTCGCCCTCGGTGTGCCCTTCGCGCTCGGTGGACTTCTCGCTCTGCAACTCCGTCGTGGGCGGCGCCACGACGGCTCACGATGAGGGTTAAGCACTGGACCAGCAACGCACCGACGCAGTCGCGGCGAGGCAGCATGCCCTGCCGACCCGCCTCGCACATATCGCCGGCGGCGACGATGGCGGCGCAACTCGTCACCGGCTCGATCATGGCGGCTCCCGGGCACGGCGGCGGGGCGGGCGATGCGTGGTTCGCCACGCACACGCTCCTCGGCCTGGCGGCCGTTAGTGCGGTCGCGCTGCTCTGGTGGGCCGTGCTCGCCCACTCACGGGCGAGGGGACACCGCCCGGCGTGCTCTTCCCATGGTTCTCGGCCGCGCGTCGCGCGGCGCTCGCGGGCGACCTCGCCCGTTTGGCCCGCCGGCTCCGCGTCCGACGCCTGCCGCATGCGGCCGATACTGCCCGCGCGCTCGCTCCCGCCGTGCACGGCCTCGGCGTCCTCACCGCAACCGCGGTGGTGGCGACCGGCGCAATCGGCTGGTACGCCGGCCTGACACCCTTGCTGGCGCTGCACAAGGCGCTCGTGACGCTGCTCTGGGCCTATCTGGGTGGCCATGTCGGCGTTGCGCTGCTGCATCAGGTAGCGGGTGAGGGACGGCTCGGGCACATGCTTCTGCTTCGACGCGGACGACCCGCGCTTGCAAACGAGGAGGGCGGCCGGCGATGAAGGTCCTCGTGGTGGAAGACGACAGGTCGACCCGCGAATACCTCGCCAAGGGCCTGACCGAGGCGGGGCACGTCGTGGACACGGCCGCGAACGGCCGCGACGGGCTGTTCCTTGCTGCCGGCGAGACGTACGATCTCATGGTCATCGACCGGATGCTGCCGGGGCTCGACGGTGCGGGCATCGTGCGCACCGTGCGCGCCGCCGGGGTGCGCACGCCGATCCTGCTGCTGACCACCATGGGCGGCATCGACGACCGGGTGGATGGGCTGAACGCCGGTGCGGACGACTACCTGGTCAAGCCCTTCGCGCTGGCCGAGCTGCTCGCCCGCCTCAACGCCCTCGCGCGCCGCCCGCCCATCTCCGCGGAGCCGACACGGCTGCGTGTCACCGATCTTGAGATGGACCTTCTCGCGCGCACGGTAACGCGGGCGGGCCGCCGCATCGAGCTGCAGCCGCGCGAGTTCCGGCTGCTCGAGTGCCTGATGCGCCATGCCGGCCAGGTGGTGACGCGGAGCATGCTGCTGGAGAAAGTCTGGGACTTCCACTTCGACCCCCAGACCAACATCGTAGAGACCCATGTCAGCCGCCTGCGTGGCAAGGTGGATCGCGGCTTCGCCGAGGAGCTGATCCACACCGTCCGCGGCGCCGGATACTGCCTCCGTGCGCCCCGCGGCTAGCAGGTTCCCGGCGCGACTCTGGGGCACCTCCGGCTTCCGCCTGGCGCTGCTCTACGCACTGGTGTTCGCCGCCTCCTCCGCCGTCCTGTTTGCGGTCCTGCACTGGGGCACCGTCGGCACGATGCGCCGCCAGCTCGCCGATGCGGTCGCGGCGGAGTTCGCGGCGCTGGCGGACGATCAGGCTCGGGAGGGGACAGCGGGGCTCGCTCGGGTGCTGGAGCGACGGGCTGCCGAGGTCGCGGCCCACCCCGGTGCGCGCTACGGGCTGTTCGGCGCCGGGGGCGGCCGGCTCGCGGGCGACCTGCCCCTGTCACAGTCGGACGGCTGGTCCGAGATCGACCTGGACGGCAAGGGCACGGACGCGCAGGACGCCTATCTGCTCGCCCTTGCCAGGCAGTTGCCCGACGGTACGCGGCTGGTCGTGGCACGCGACGCCCGCCAGCTCCGCGAGACCGAGGAGCTGCTGCTCAACGCCTTCCTCTGGGCCGGCGGCGCGACGCTGCTGCTGGGCCTTGGCGGGGGCATCCTGGTGGCGCGCGGATTCCTGCGCCGCGTGGACGCGATCGCCGCGACGGCAGAGGCGATCGCGCGGGGTGAACTGGATCGGCGCGTGGCGATCGTCGCTGGGAAGGCGGCGCCGCAGCGCGACGAGATGGAGCGGCTCGCGACCGCCATCAACGCCATGCTCGATCGCATCCGCGACCTGATGGAGGAACTGCGTCACGCGACCTCGGCCATTGCACACGACCTGCGCACGCCGCTGGCGCGGCTCCGCCAGGGCCTCGAGGACGCCCGGGCCCGTGCGGCGGCGTCCGCCGACTACGAAACCGCGGTGGACGCCGCCATCGCGGAGACGGATGCCATCCTGCGCACCTTCACCGCGCTGCTGCGCGTCGCTCAGGTCGAGTCCGGCTCGCGCCGCACGGGCTTCGCGCCGGTGGACCTCTCGGCCCTCGTCACCGAGGTCGCAGAGGCTTACGGCCCGTCCATCGAGGACTCCGGCAGGCTTCCCGAAACCGACATCGCATCCGGTGTCGTCGCGCAGGGCGACCGCGAGCTGCTCATCCAGATGCTCGCGAACCTGCTGGAGAACGCGATCCGCCACACGCCACCAGGCTCGCGCGTAGCGGTGCGGCTGCCGCGCCCGCCCGGCGGCTCGGACGCCAGCCCTGTCCTGATCGTCGAGGACGACGGGCCAGGCATCCCCGAGCCCGAGCGCGCGCGCGTCCTGCGCCGATTCCACCGCCTGGACTCCAGCCGCTCGGGCGACGGCAGCGGCCTTGGCCTCGCTCTGGTGGCGGCGGTGGCGGAGCTGCACGGGGCGGCGCTGGAACTGGGCGACGCGATGCGGGACGGCCGTGGACTCCGCGTCGGAATTCGCTTTCCAGCCACGTCGGCGACGGTGAGTGCGCCAGGCGGGCTGGCCTTCGGGAGGCCGCTTCGGTCCACGCGGCCGAAGCCGGACTGGGCCGATCCAGGGAGCACGACATGAGGGCCGATCGTCCATCTCGCGGATCCCGCTTCTGTTCGTGGTCTGCGCGGCGGCAGCCACATGAGGCGGTCCGATGCGAGGGAAGGGCCGATCCCCAAAGCGGCGTCCCCGTGAGGGGCGGCCAAGTGTCCAGCGGCCTACTTCCACCGTCGTCCGCGTCCGGACGAACCCTGCAGCGGCGGCGGGCTTTCTCGGTCGGTCAGCCCTGCATCGCCACTGCCAGGGTGCCATAGCGGAAGTCGGTTCGCTGAGCCACATCCGGTGCAACACGCTGGCGCGCTTCCTGGCGACCGCGACCTTGGCGCGCTTGGCGCCGCGGCGCTGGGCCAGCCGCACGCCCCAGGCCGTCAGGGCCGACCACTTGGTGACCCGGGTCGGCGCCTGGTTTCACTGGACCTCTCCAACCCCCGGTCTGACCGGTCCGCCATCACTCCTCATCACCCCCGCTCGTCCCGGCCGGCGCGTCGGCTCCGGCCGGGACGGGGCTACGCGGCGTGCGCCGCGTAGGTCGTCCCGCGCCGGCACCGCCCAGGCGACGCGCGCGGTCTTGTTGGCCAGGGCAACCGACACCAGGCGCGCGGGCTTGCGCCGGTCCTTAAGGGACTGCGGCACCCGGCATTGCGGGCAGACCCGGTGGCAGGCGACGTATTCCGCTACCTGGCTTTGCACCACGATCACCTGCAGCCTGGCCAGAACGGCCTTTGCCTCGGACAGCGCAAGGCTGAGGTCCGGGAGCGAGCCATCCACCACCGGCCGTCCAATCGTGACCAGTTCCGTCGTCTCCACCTCACCCTGGTCTGTCGTCGCCTGCAGCCGCACTGTCCACCGCATCTGCCCGCCTCTGTGGTCAGGCCTCAGCCAAGTCGATCAGCCCGGGACAGGCAAGCGGTTTGCCGCAGGTTTTTGACACTCCCGTCGTAGAGCTGTGACATATGGTGGGAGGCTTTGTGCAGCGCCGTGCAATTGCACCGACCACCCTCCCTGAGCCCGGCTATCCGATTTTTCCTGCCTGCCATCTCTGACTCACTTTTGCGCGT
>DASQVL010000820.1:0-3104 GCA_035640795.1 Crenalkalicoccus sp.
GCCGGCCATCACCGGCAGCGCGGCGGGGGCCGAGAGGAGGAGGCGGCGCGCCTCGGCCCGGTCCTCCGGGAAGGCGGCGCGGCCGCCGATGCTCAGCGCATTGGCGTGCAGTCCGCTTTCGGACAGCGCGATGGCGACCAGCAGCCCGGGCGGCAGGCCGTGCACCGCCTCCGCCCGCCTTGCGGCCACGAGGCAGGCGGCGCGCGGGGAGGCCGGCATGGCGAGCCGGGTGGGAGCGGGCAGCAATTCCGCCGTGTCGGAGGGCAGGGTGGCATCCGGCGCCGGCGGCCGCGCGGCCTGACGATGCCGGGCGGAGGCCGCCCCGGGCATCGCAAGCCCCGCCGCGAGCAGCAGCACCGCGAGCCGTCCGGCCGGAGCGGGGCGCCCCGCCGCGCTCCCCGTGGTCGCGCTCCCCCTGGCCGCAGCCCTTGTGGCCGCGCTCCTTGTGGTCGAGGGTCCGCGCCGGCGGCGTGCCGCCGGAGGCCTGATCACAACCGCCATCCGGCCTCGGTAGCATTGTGTTCCCGCGTGTCGCAACATCCCGTTATCCTTGGTGGTATATTCGAAATCCGGGCGGCTTGGCCGTCGGCCACGGAGAACCCCATGGCAAAGCAGCCTGACCCGCCGCAGCCTGACCTGCCGCCCATCCCGCGCCGTGCCCTGCTGGCCGGCCCCCTCCTGCTGGCCACGGCCGGCGCGCGGGCAGAGGAAGCCTACCCGGCCGGCCCGGTGACCCTCGTCGCCCCCTTCGCCACCGGCGGAGCGGCCGACCTCGCCGCCCGGACGCTGGCCGCCTTTGCCCCGCGACACCTGCCGAATCGCAACGCCTCCATCCGGGTGGAGAACCGGGTCGGTGCCTCCGGCGCGATCGGCACCCTCTCGGTCGCGCGGGCGAAGCCGGACGGCGCCACGCTGCTGCTGGCGCGCGTCGCCCCCTGCGCCATCCTGCCGGCGATCGATTCGCGCACGCCCTATGCCTGGGACGGGTTCACCGTGCTCGGCCTGCTGGACGAGACGCCCTTCGTGCTCTGCGTGCGCGCCGACGCGCCCTGGCGGAATGTGGGGGAGCTGCTCTCGGCGCTACGCGAGCGGCTGGGGCGGCTCGCCTTCGGCACCACCGGGCCGGCGACGCTGCCCGACCTCGGCGTCCGTGCCCTGTTCATCGCCGCCGGCCTGCCCTTCGATGCCGCGGTCGCCCAGCCCCATGCCGGCGGCGGGGCGGCGGTGGCGGCGCTGGTGGCGGGGGAGGTGCAGTTCCTCGGCGGCAATCTCAGCGAGCTGAGCGGGTCGATCGGCACCGGCACGCTGCGGCCGCTGCTGGTCGGCGGGCGGCAGCGCCTGCGCGGGCTGCCGGACGTGCCGAGCGCCGGCGAGGAGGGGTTCGAATTGCTGGTGCCGATCACCGGCTGGAACGCGCTCTATGGCCCGCCCGGCCTGCCGGAACCGGTCGTCGCCGCCTGGGGCGGCGTGTTGCGGGACCTGGCGAAGGATGGCGGCTGGCTGGCAGCGACGCGACGCGCCGGCGCCCTGCCGCGCCTGCTGGGGCCGGAGGAGACGCGCGACTTCGTGCGCGACCAGGCCGCGGTGTACCGCGACCTCGCCAAGCGGATGGGCCTGGTCTGATATCGGTGTGCGTTTGTGTTGACACACAAACGCCCTACACAAACGCCCTCTGGCGCCGGCGCGGCCTGCGGCCGCTTGGCTACGCAGCACTGGCCGCGGCGGCCATTCGGCCGCTCAGCCTGCTTCGCAGGCTGCAAGTCAGGATTTATGCAGGGCGGTATGGTGCGCAGCGCACGAAATTCCGGCCCCGCGGCCCGCGGCAGTTGCCGCGAAGCCAAGCGGAGCGGCGCCGGCGCCTGGTATGGGGGCGGCCGGCGCTACCGCCCGCGCCCGGTCTTCGCCTGCAGCGCGTCGATGCGGCGGGAGGCCTCGGCCTTGCTGAGCTTGGGGTCGAAGGCCTCGCCGGCCTCCTCGCACAGCGTCTTCAGGTAGCTCGCCTGGGCGCCGGTCATCGGCTCGTCCCCGGTGGTCCAGTCCGCCGGGTCCTTCACCGTGTTGGAGCCGGGATCGGGGTCGCGCTTCGGGTTCTCGTCGTGGGCGGGATGCTTGGCCATCGCCAGCCCTAACGGCCGGCAATAGCGGCGGTTGCGGGGCCAATACCGGCGCGCTCAGACCGGCATCGCGCCGACTGTGGTCAGCGCGATGCCGGTCCGGACGCCCCAGCAGAGGCCACGGGGGGAGCCCATCGAAGATGCCGTCATCCGGTGGCCAGGCCGGCGCGCCGCACCACCTCGCCCCAGCCGGCCAGTTCGCCCGCGATCCGCGCGCCGAGTTCGGCGCGGCTCGAGGCCTCCACCGTGAAGCCGATGCGGGAGAGCCGCTCCGTGGTCTCCGGCAGCCGCAAGGCCGCCGCCAGCGCGTCGTGGATGCGCTCGGCGAGCGGATCGGGCGTGCCGCGCGGGGCGACCAGGCTGTGCCAGCTGCCGCCCTCGAAGCCGGGCAGGGTCTCGGCGACCGCCGGCACCTCCGGCAGCAGGGGGTGCCGCGCCGGGCTGCCGACCGCCACCGCCCGCAACGCGCCTGACCCGACATGCGGCGCGACCACCGCGAGGTTGAGGAAGGAAAGCTGCAGCCGCCCGGCCAGCAGATCGGTCACCGCGGCGGCGCCGCCCGGATAGGGCACATGGGTCAGCTGCGTGCCCGTGCGCTGGGCGAAGAGCTCCATGGTCAGGTGCTCGGAGGAGCCGATGCCGCTCGAGCCATAGCTTGCCGCATCCGGATGGGCGCGCAGCCATTCGATCAGCCCGGGCACGCTGCGCGGCGGGAAGTCCGGGTGGGTGACCAGGAGGTTGGGCGCGCTGATGGCGAGCGTCAGCGGCACGAAGTCCCGCAGCGGGTCGTAGGCGGCGCCGCGCTGCAGGTGCGGGTTGATCGTCAGGATGCCGCTCGCCCCGACGAAGAGCGTCTGGCCGTCCGGCGCCGCGCGCGCGGCCGCCGCGGCGGCGGCGGCGCCATTGGCACCCGGCCGGTTCTCCACCACCACCGGCTGGCCGATCATCCCGGGCAGGGCGGCGGCGAGCGCGCGGGCCAGCGTATCGGAC
>DASQVL010000821.1:0-2721 GCA_035640795.1 Crenalkalicoccus sp.
CAGGCCGTCGAGCGCGCCACCATCTACTGGAATGCGCACAAGCATCCGTTCGTCTGGGGCCGCCGCCGGCGCCATCGCACGCCGCGCCGCCTCGGCGTCGCCGCCCCGCCAAATGTCGCGCTCATTTAGCGGATGCACCAATTAGCGCCCCATCCGGTGACGCCTTCCGGAACCTCTGGCCGGAAGTGCTCGTAGAGCCGGAAGCCAATGCGGTTCAGCTCCTCGGGTGGCAGCCGGGCGGCGAGAGCCTCCATGGCGGCGCGAGCCTCGGCCAGTCGGTTGCCGAATGCGCGCGTCAGGTAGGCTTGGACCGGCGCCGCCCCGGACGCCTTGCCGTCGCTGCTGGCCGCCAGGGGGATGCTATCCGGGCCATTCACCACCGGCACGTCCCGGCCGAGAAGCCGCACGCTACGCCGGGGCGCGATGTGCTCGCGCCTCCCGTCCTCGGCTCCGCGCTCCCGCTCCTCCGCGATGCCAAGCCGCCGTGCCTTCGCGCGCGCCGCGGTGCCCGCAACGGCGCTGGCGAGGCTGAGCGCGGTTTCGGGTGGGTAGCCCAGCCGCTCGGCCACCACCGCGGCCCAGAGCGTCAAGACCGGCGCACGGTTGACGCGGATCGGGGCAGCGGCGGCCATCGGTAAGCCTAGCCGCGCAACACCACTGGTGCACAAGCCTCGCCTGCCGCCAAGGGCGAGACGGCCGGCGGAGGGGACGCGCGCGCGCGTTTTGACGGTATGGGCCGCGGGCTCCGCGCTGGGTATGCCAGCCGGCGGTGGAGCGATGCCGCTGGTGCCGCGCCTAGCGCCCCGAGCGCCGACGCCTTGTGTTCTATCTTCGTTCGCATCCTAATGGCGCGGTGCATCCCCCGCGCTTCAGGCCCCACCACCGCCTGCTGGATTGGCCGGACTGCCACTTAGAGCTGCGCTGCTGCACCACCACGCTTTATCCGACGCGCCTGCTGGCGGCGCGCCATGGCAACCGGACCTTTGCGGCGACGCTGCGGAGCCTGCGATGTAAGCGGTGCGGACAGCGGCCGGCGCCGGTTTACCTGTGCGCGGGGCACCGCGAGCATTGCTACGGGGCGGAGCCAGATTGGGCGATTGAACTTGTCCCGGTTCCCCGCACCGGCCACCGGGCGCGCTAGTGATACGCGCCAGACGCTTGGTACCCGATGCGACCGGCCGGGTTCGACCCTGAGGGGACCTTTTCGTGTCTGACGGTTGCAACCCGATCCGGGCGTCCGGCTCCCCGCATCGAGCAGGGCGAGCCAGATGGGACCGTGTGGCGTCCTATATGCGCGCTATATGCGCGGCAGAGTCTTCGGCGCCGCGCCCATGGCCCGAAGGTCCGGGCGCGGCAGCCGAAGCGCCTACAGCGTCATCTGCATAGCCTCGGGGAAGTAGTGGAAGCCATCCCCAGCCTTGGCAACGTGACCGATGCCGGGCCAGGCAAAATGGTAGGCCAGCAGCGGGATGCGGTTCGCCGCCAGCATGTCGAGCATGCGGACGCGGCTCTCCGCGCTCTGCGCCGGGTCGGTGTCATAGAGGAAGTGGGTGCGCGGGCGTTCGAGCAGCAGCACCGGATGGTGCGCCAGGTCGCCGATGTAGCAGAGTTGCTGCCCACCGGACTCGATCATGAAGATCGTGTGGCTGACCGTATGCCCAGGCGCCGAGAGCGCGGTGACGCCGGGCAGGATCTGTTCATGGTCTTTGTAGAAATGAGTCTGCTCCTTGACCGGCAGCAGGTTCTTGCGCGCGGTGCCCAGGAAATTCCCCCGCGCCGGGTAGTTGGCGGGGATCTTCTCGTCGCTCGTCCAGTACTGGAAGTCGGGCTCGCCGATGAAGAATTGCGCGTTCGGGAAATGCCGGCTGCCATCGTCGGCGATGAGGCCGCCGCAATGGTCGACATGGGCATGGCTCATCACGACGGCATCGACATTAGCAGGATCGATGCCGGCCTGGCGCAGGGTGGTCGGCAGCTTGCCCGTCGTCGGTCCGAACAGCTTGTTGGAACCCATGCCTGTGTCGAACAGCACAACCCGATCGCCGAAGTTGACCACCAGGACATTCTGCTCAAGCACCGCATTGTCGGCCGGGAGGAAGTTGTCCCGCAGCTCGCGGGCTATTTCCTCTTTCGCGATGTTCACGAACGAGTCGCTCGGGTTGCCGAGCGGCAGGGTCCCATCCGAGACGACGGTGCATTCGGCACTGCCAAGTTTGAAGCGATAATAATAGGGCGCTTGCGGCTGGCCCAACGGCATCTTGGCCTGCGTGCCGCGAGGTAACGCCAGCGCGGCGGCGCTCGCCACAGATGTACCAAGGAATTGCCGACGCGAGATCGTGGTCGAAAAAGGCATGAACGTTGCTCCCTCGGTATTCTTTGGCAGGCTGTCCAATGGACTTTAGGCAACGCTGCCGGAAGGAGCATGCGCCTGAATCACGCGCAATTTCCAGGGTCGCATCCTTCTGCCTGAAGTAGGGCCGAGAAGCGGTCGAACAGCCTCTGATCAGAACCGGTGAGGGTTTGTCCGCTATCCGCCCTTCTCCGACCTAGGGATGGGCACCAAGCGTCAGGCGCGCGCCACTAGCCTGCTTTATGCGCGCGAGCTGACGGGCATGGCGCAAGCCGTTGAAGCTACGTAGGATTCGGCTGCGACCCCAGAATCCCTTGGTCACCGGAGACCATGCCCGTCACGGTTGAGGCTACCCCGTCGCTGCCCGGCCT
>DASQVL010000822.1:0-3128 GCA_035640795.1 Crenalkalicoccus sp.
CCGGCGCTACGCCGCGCAGGGCCGCGCCGTGGTGCTGGTCGGCCATGCCGGCCACCCGGAAGTGGTGGGCACGCTCGGCCAGATCGAGGGCGAAGTGCACCTGGTCGCGACCCCGGCCGATGTCGCAGCACTGCCCATCCCGCCCGACCGGCCGGTCGCCTACATCACCCAGACGACGCTTTCGGTGGACGACACCCGGGCCGTCATCGCCGCGCTGGAAGGCCGGTTTGCGGATCTTGCAGGTCCGGACACGCGGGACATCTGCTACGCGACGCAGAACCGGCAGATGGCCGTCCGGGCGCTCGCCGCCCGGGTGGAGGTGCTGCTGGTCGTGGGGGCGCCCTACAGTTCCAACTCCCGCCGGCTGCAGGAGATCGGAGCGGCCTCGGGGGTGTCGAGCTACCTGGTGCCGGACGCCGCCTCGCTGCGGCAGGAGTGGTTCCGTGGCGCCGGCACGGTCGGAATCACCGCCGGCGCCTCCGCTCCGGAGCGCCTGGTGCAGGAGGTGGTGACGGCCCTTGGTGCCTGGTGGCCGGTGGAGGTCTCCACCCTGCCGGGCATCGTCGAGGACGTGGCATTCAAGCTGCCGGCGGCGCTGGCGGCGCCGGAGGCGGACGCGGCCGCCTGAGGCGCCGCCGCGTCCCGGCCACAGGAAGAAGAGAGTTTTTGCATGGGTATCCCGCTGCGCCAGCAGATCAAGGTCGGCGCCTACATCCTCAAGCAGCACCTGGTGGGGCGGAAGCGCTACCCGCTGGTGCTGATGCTGGAGCCGCTGTTCCGCTGCAACCTGGCCTGCGCCGGCTGCGGCAAGATCGACTACCCCGACCCGATCCTGAACAAGCGCCTGTCGCTCGAGGACTGCCTGCAGGCGGTGGACGAGTGCGGCGCGCCGGTTGTCGCGATCGCGGGGGGCGAGCCGCTGCTGCACAGGGAGATGCCGAAGATCGTCGAGGGCATCCTCGCGCGCGGCAAGATCGTCATCCTCTGCACCAACGCCCTGCTGCTGGAGAAGCGGATCGGCGACTACAGGCCGCATCCGCGCTTCACCTGGGACATCCACCTGGACGGCGACCGCGAGCAGCATGACTGGGCGGTGAGCCAGGCCGGCGTCTACGACCGCGCCGTCGCCGCGCTGAAGGACGCCAAGGCGCGCGGCTTCCGCGTCGCGATCAACGCGACGCTGTTCAACAACGCCGAGCCGGAGCGCATGGCGCGCTTCTTCGACGACGTGACCGCGATGGGGGTGGACGCCATCATGGTCTCGCCCGGCTACGCCTACGAACGTGCGCCGGACCAGCAGCACTTCCTGAACCGGCGCAAGACGAAGGAGCTGTTCCGCGGCATCTTCGCCCGCGGCAAGGGCCATGGCTGGAAGATGGGCAACAGCCCGCTCTTCCTGGATTTCCTCGCCGGCAACCAGGACTACCACTGCACGCCCTGGGGCAACCCGACGCGCAACGTCTTCGGCTGGCAGCGCCCCTGCTACCTGCTGGGCGAGGGCTACGCGAAGAGCTTCCGGGAGTTGATGGAGACCACCGACTGGGACGCCTACGGCACGGGCAAGTACGAGAAGTGCGCCGACTGCATGGTGCATTCGGGCTATGAGGCCTCGGCCGTGATGGATTCGGTGAAGCGGCCCTGGAAGGCGGTGGCCGTCGGGCTGCGCGGGCCGCGCACCGAAGGGCCGATGACGCCGGAGATCGACCTCTCGCAGCAGCGGCCGGCGAAGTACGTGTTCAGCCGGCACGTGGAGACGGCGCTGGACGAGATCGCGCGCGCGCCGAAGGAGGGGAAGCGGGAGGCGGCGTAGCCTGCCCTTGCGGGAGGAAGGGGAGAAAACTTCCTCTCCCCAATCCCCGCCCTCCCTTCTCCGATCCTTGCTCCGCGGCGCGCCCGGCCGAAGCCGGGCCCGCCCGAGCTCAATGGAACAGGGACGAGACCGAGCTCTCCTCGCTGATCCGCCGCATCGCCTCGGCCAGCAGCGGCGCGATGGTCAGCTGCCGGACGTTGGACGCAGCCCGCACCGCCTCCGTCGCCTGGATGCTGTCGGTCACCGTCATCATCTCGATGGGGCTCGCGCCGACGCGCGCCACCGCCCCGCCCGAGAACACGCCATGGGTGACGTAGACCGAGACGCCATGCGCCCCGTTGCGGATCAGCGCCTCCGCCGCGTTGCACAGCGTGCCCCCGGAATCCACGATGTCGTCCACCAGGATGCAGTGGCGGCCCTCCACCTCGCCGATCACGTTCATCACCTCGGAGACGCCGGCGCGCGACCGCCGCTTGTCGATGATGGCAAGATCGGTGTGGATGCGCGCCGCCAGCTGCCGCGCCCGCACGACGCCGCCGACATCGGGGGAGACCACCATCAGGTCGCGCCCCACGAAGCGTTCCCGGATATCGCGGCTGAACAGCGGCGCGGCGAACAGGTTGTCCACCGGAATATCGAAGAAGCCCTGGATCTGCCCGGCATGCAGGTCCATGGTCAGCACGCGGTGCGCACCCGCCTCGGTGATCAGGTTCGCCACCAGCTTGGCGCTGATCGGCGTGCGGCTGCCGGATTTCCGGTCCTGCCGCGCATAGCCGAAATAGGGGATCACCGCGGTGACGCGCCGCGCGCTCGCGCGGCGCAGCGCGTCCAGCGTGATCAGCAGCTCCATCAGGTTGTCGTTCGCCGGGTAGCTGGTGGACTGCACCACGAAGACGTCCTCGCCGCGGACGTTCTCGTGGATCTCCACGAAGACCTCCATGTCGGCAAAACGACGGATGGAGGCGGCGGTCAGCGGCAGCCCGAGCGCCGCCGCCACCGCCTCGGCCAGCGGACGGTTGCTGTTGCAGGCGACGATCTTCATGCGTGACCCCTGGGCGCCGCCCGGCCGCGGACACCGGCGCGGAATAACAAGGTGATGGTGGCGTGTAAACGCCGCGGCGCGGGGGACGGCACGGCTTAACCCCCCGGCAATCCCCGCCCGGCATCTTCTGCCGGGCGGCCAGGATGAGCCGGGAGGTCGAATGGACGCGGGCGCGATGACGGTCGGCGAGGCAGCGACGCCGCCCGTTCCCCCAGGCGGCGCGACGACGACCGGCGCGGCGGCGACCGGCGCGGCAACCGGCGCGGCGGGGATGCT
>DASQVL010000823.1:0-3082 GCA_035640795.1 Crenalkalicoccus sp.
AGAACCCGTCCATGCTGCGGGCGCGCTACCTGGAGGCGCACGACCTGGTGCTGCAGGCCTGGACGCGGCCGGAGACCTTCAGCTTCGCCGGGCGGTTCAACCAGCAGCGCTACGTGAACACCTGGCCGCGGCCGATCCAGCACCCGCATCCGCCGATCTGGATCCCGGGCGGCGGCTCGGTCGAGACCTGGCAGTGGTGCGCCGAGATGGACTACGTCTACTGCTACCTGTCCTACTATGGCTACAAGGCCGGGCGCGCCACGATGGACGGCTTCTGGGCCGAGATGGCGCGGCTCGGCAAGGACCGGAACCCTTATCGCGCGGGCTTCGCCCAGGTGGTCGCCGTCGCCGAGAGCCGCGAGCAGGCGATCGAGCTCTACACCCGCCCCGCCGAGTACTTCTTCGGCCGCTGCCTGCACATCGACCCGCGCTTCGCCTCCCCCGCCGGCTACAGCACGGAGGCGACGCAGCGCGCCGGCCTCGAAAGTCAGGTGCGCAAGGCCGCGAACGCGCAGAGCCTGATCGCCGGCGACAAGATGAACCGTGCCGTCGGCATGGCCGAATACGTGGACCGCGGCTACATCGTCATCGGCAACCCGGACGAGGTGGTGGAGCAGCTGCGCCAGCTGGCGCGCGACCTGCACGTCGGCCACCTCATGCTGCTCATGCAGTTCGGCGACATGGACAAGCGTCTGACGCAGTACAACACGCGCCTGTTCGCCGAGCGCGTCATGCCGAAGCTGCGCGACCTGTTCCCCGAGCACGAGGACCGCTGGTGGCCGCAGCCGATGGCGGCCGGGGACCGCGCGCCGCTGCCGGCCTTCCAGCCGCGCCTCGCCGCCGAGTGACGCGCATGGCAAAGCCCGAGACACTGACCGTCGAGGTCAACGGCTGCCCGGCGCGCGTCTGGCGCAAGGGAAACGGCGCGCCGCTTGGCGTGCTCGCCGGCTTCGGCGGGCTGCCGCGCTGGGTGCCCTTCCTCGATCGCCTGGCGGAGCATCGCACCGTCATCGTGCCCTCCCTGCCCGGCTTCCCGGGCGGCGATCGCGGGCATTCGGTGCTGGACACCCAGCTCGACTGGGTGCTGGCGGCGCGGGAGCTGCTGCTGGCCGCGGGACTGGATGGCGCCGATCTCGCCGGCAGTTCGGTCGGCGCGTCGCTCGCCGCCGAGGTCGCGGCGGTGTGGCCCACCTCCGTCCGCCGGCTGGCGCTGACCGCGCCCTTCGGCCTGTTCGACGCGGCGGAGCCGCCCGCTGACCCCTGGGCGCAGCGGGCCGATGCGCTGCCCGGGCTGATGTGCGCCGATCCCGAGCGCTGGAAGGCGCTGAAGGCGCCACCCGAGGGCGCGAACAGCGTCGAATGGCCGATCGAGCAGACCCGCGCGGCGGAAGCGGCTGCGCGGCTGCTTTGGCCGCTCGGCGACACCAGGCTCGCGCGCCGGCTGCGGCTGATCCGGGCGCCGACGCTGCTGCTGTGGGGGGCGGAGGACCGCGTCATGCCGCGCAGCTATGCCGAGCGCTTCGCCCGCGGCATCACCGGGCCGACCGAGATCCGCGTCATCGCGGGCGCCGGCCATCTGGCGGAGCTTGACCAGCCGGACGCCGTCGCCCGCGCCATCCTCGACTGGTGCGCTTGATGCGCGCGGGGCGTGAGCCAGGCGCGGGCCCGCATCGCGGCCGAGCGGCTCTGCCCCTCGGCCGGGTCCTGTCGACGATGCGAGCATCGTCAATGGGGGCCCGGACTCCCCGCCAGGGCTCGGCGCCCTGATCGCAACGCTTCTGAGGAGACCCGCCCCATGCCGCTCGACCCCGGCGCGCAGCGCGTGCTGGACCTGATCCGTGAGATCGGCCGGCCGCCGCTGCACACCCTCTCGCACCAGGAGGCGCGCGAGGCCTACACCGCCTCGCGCAGCGTGTTGCAGCCCGATCCGCCGGAGGTGGCGGAGGTTGAGAACCTCACCTGCCCCGGCCCGGCCGGCCCAGTGCCGCTGCGACGCTACCGCGGCCTCGGCACCGCGAAGGACGCCGCGCTGCCCTGCCTGCTCTTCCTGCATGGCGGCGGCTGGGTCATCGGCGACCTGGAGAGCCACGACCAGGTCTGCCGCGCGCTGGCCAATTACGCGCAGTGCTGCGTGATCTCGGTGGATTACCGCCTGGCGCCGGAACACCCCTTCCCCGCCGCGGTCGAGGACAGCATGGCGGCGCTCCGCTTCGTCGCGGCGCATGCGGCGCGCCTCGGCGTGGACCCGGCGCGTATCGCGGTGGGCGGCGACAGCGCCGGCGGCAATCTCGCTGCCGTGCTCGCGCTGCTGGGCCGCGACGGGCAGGTTCCCGCGCCCTCCTTCCAGCTGCTGCTCTATCCCAGCACCGACCTCGCCGGCAGCAAGCCCTCCTACCAGCGCTTCACGGAAGGCTATCCGCTGGTGACGGTGACGTTGACCTGGTTCGTGGATCACTATGCGCCGGACCAGGCCCGGCGCCTCGACTGGCGCGGCTCGCCGCTGCGCGCGCCCTCGCTCGCCGGCACGCCGCCCGCCTATGTGATGACCGCCGGCCACGATCCGCTGCTGGATGAGGGCCGTCTCTATGCCGAGCGGCTCGATCAGGACGGCGTGCGCGTCACCTACGTGAACATGGCCGACCAGATGCACGGCTTCCTGACCATGGGCCGCTTCATCCCGGCCTCCGACCTCGCGCTGCGCCATGCCGCCGCCGCACTCGCGCATCATTGGGCCGACGGCTGAGCATGGTCGGGCTGCTCGAGGGCAAGTCGTCGCTGGTCACCGGCGGCGGCTCCGGCATCGGCCGGGCGACGGCGCTCGCCTTCGCCCGCGAAGGCGCCTGGGTCGCGGTTGCCGACCAGCGGCTGGAGGGTGCGCAGGCGACGGCGCGGGAGATCGAGGCCGCCGGCGGCCAGGCCGTCGCCATCGCGGCGGACGTGACCGACGACGCGGCGGTGGCCGAGATGGTGCGCGCGGCGGTCGCCGCCTTCGGAGGGCTGGACTGCGCCTTCAACAATGCCGGCATCTCGCCCTACCAGGTGAACGCCGCGGGGCAGAAGATCGCCGACGTCGCGCCGGAGG
>DASQVL010000824.1:0-3049 GCA_035640795.1 Crenalkalicoccus sp.
ATCCGTCGCCTGCACGGCGCGGGCATCGAGGTGCTGCTCGATGTCGTCTACAACCACACCTGCGAGGGCAACGAGATGGGGCCGACGCTGTCCTGGCGCGGCCTCGACAACGCGTCCTACTACCGCCTCGTGCCGGGGGACGAGCGCCAGCACATCAACGACACCGGTACTGGGAACACCTTGAACCTCTCCCACCCCCGCGTGTTGCAGATGGTGATGGACAGCCTGCGCTACTGGGTGGAGCAGTACCATGTGGACGGGTTCCGTTTCGATCTCGGCACCATCCTGGGGCGCGAGGCGGCGGGATTCGACCCGGGCAGCGGCTTCTTCGACGCGGTGCGGCAGGACCCGGTGCTCTCCCGCGTGAAGCTGATCAGCGAGCCATGGGATCTCGGCCCCGGCGGCTACCAGCTCGGCCGGCACCCGCCGGGCTTCGCCGAGTGGAACGACCGCTACCGCGACGCCGTGCGCCGCTTCTGGCGCGGCGACCCCGGCGCGCGCGCCGAGCTCGCGACGCGCCTCACCGGCTCGGCCGAGCTGTTCGATCACCACCGCCGCCGCCCTTGGGCCAGCGTGAACTACCTGGCGAGCCATGACGGCTTCACCCTGCACGACCTGGTCACCTACGAGCAGCGCCACAATGAGGCGAATGCCGAGGCGAACCGGGACGGCCATCCGGACAACCACAGCCGCAATTGGGGCGTGGAGGGCGAGACGGAGGATCCCGCCATCAACACCGTCCGCACGGCCCTGAAGCGGGCCATGCTGGCGACGCTCTTCGCCTCCGCCGGCACGCCCATGCTGCTGGCGGGCGACGAGATGGACCGCACCCAGCAGGGCAACAACAACGCCTATTGCCAGGACAACGAGATCGGCTGGGTGGACTGGCAGCGCGCCGCGACGCCGGAAGCCGAGGCGCTGCGCCGCTTCACCACGCGGCTGATCGCGCTGCGCCAGCGCCTGCCCTCCCTGCGGCCCGCGGCCTACCAGCATGGCGGGGCGGAGCTGCGGCCCGGGCTGAACGACATCGCCTGGTTCGACCAGTGCGGCCATCCCATGACGCCGGAAGCCTGGCACCAGCCGGCCGGCAGGACGCTCGCGCTGCGCCGCGCTGCGCCGCGCGCCGATGGCGGGGTGTGCGTCACCCTGCTGCTGCTGAACGCGAATGCGACAGGCCACGCCTTCGCCCTGCCGGCGCCGGCGCTCGATTGGAAGATCGTGATGGAAAGCCAACATCCGGACGCGCCGGAGCGCGCGGTGGTGGCCGGCGCCGTGCCGGTCGCGCCGCACGGCGCGACGCTGCTCGCGGCAGCCCTGCCGGCATGAGCCGCTTCGCGCAGGAGACGAGCTGGGGGGCCACGCTGCTGGCGCCGGACCGCACGCGCTTCCGCATCTGGGCGCCGGAGGCGGCGCGCGTGGCGCTGGAGGTCACCGGGCGTGACCCGCTGCCGATGCAGGCCGAGGGCGAGGGCTGGTTCGGAATCGAGGCGCCGGTCGGCGCCGGCGCGCGCTACCGCTTCCGCGTCGCGTCCGACCTCGCCGTGCCCGATCCCGCCTCCCGCCAGCAGGATGGCGACGTGCACGACGCCTCCGTCGTGGTGGACCCGCGCGCCTTCGCCTGGCAGCACGCCGGCTGGCGCGGCCGGCCCTGGCACGAGGCGGTGATCTACGAGCTGCATGCCGGCGCCATGGGCGGCTTCCGGGGCGTGCAGGCGGCGCTGCCGCGGCTCCGCGAGCTCGGCATCACCGCCATCGAGCTGATGCCGGTCGCCGATTTCCCGGGCGCGCGCAACTGGGGCTATGACGGCGCGCTGCCCTACGCGCCGGATGCCGCCTATGGCACGCCCGAGGATCTCAAGGCGCTGGTGGATGCCGCGCACGGGATGGGCCTGATGGTCCTGCTCGACGTCGTCTACAACCACTTCGGGCCGGACGGCGCCTATCTGCATGCCTATGCGAAGCCCTTCTTCGACGGGGGCGTGCACACGCCCTGGGGCGCGGCGATCGACTTCCGCAAGCCGGCGGTGCGCAGCTACTTCGAGGAGAACGCCCTGTTCTGGCTGAATGAGTACCGTTTCGACGGCCTGCGCTTCGACGCGGTGCACGCCATCGCCGAGGCGGACTGGCTGGACGCGCTCGCCGCCCGCATCCGCCGCGAGGTCCAACAGGATTCCCCCGGTCGCCACGTCCACCTGGTGCTGGAGAACGAGCGCAACGCGGCGCGCCACCTGCGCCCGCTCGGTGAGTTCGACGCGCAGTGGAACGATGACGGCCACAACGTCCTGCACGCGCTGCTGACCGGCGAGCGCGAGGGCTACTACGAGGACTTCGCCGGGGACGGCGCGGCCAAGCTCGCCAAGGTGCTGGCGGAGGGCTTCCTGTTCCAGGGCCAGGTCTCGGGCCATCTCGGCGCGCCGCGCGGCGAGCCTTCCGCCGCGCTGCCGCCCACCGCCTTCGTGCTGTTCCTGCAGAACCACGACCAGGTCGGCAACCGCGCCTTCGGCGAGCGCCTCGCGCGGCTTGCCGACCCGCAGGCGCTCGCCGCGGCCACGGCGCTGCTGCTGCTCTCCCCGCAGATCCCGCTGCTCTTCATGGGGGAGGAATGGGGGGCGACGGCGCCCTTCCTCTTCTTCACCGACCACAATGCGGAGCTCGCGCCGCTGGTGACCGCCGGCCGCCGCAAGGAATTCGCGAAGTTCGCCGCCTTCCAGGACCCGGCGCAGCGGGAGCGCATTCCGGACCCGAATGCGGAGGCGAGCTTCCGCGCCTCCATCCCCGACCCGGGGGAGGCGGAACGGCCGCTGCACAGCGGGACGCTGGCGCTGCATCGCCGGCTCCTGGCGCTGCGCCGCGAGCGCATCATGCCGCACCTGCCCGGTGCGCGGTCGGCCGGCGCGCGGGCAGTCGGGCCGGCCGCGGTCATCGCGCGCTGGCGGCTCGGTGATGGCAGCGTGCTGCTGCTCGCCACCAATCTGGGCGAGGCGCCTTCCGCCTGCACTGCGGCGGGCGAGGCGCTGTGGGAAGGCGTGCCCGGTGCCGCCGCCTCGCT
>DASQVL010000825.1:0-5174 GCA_035640795.1 Crenalkalicoccus sp.
GCCCCCGCGGGGCCCGCGCTGCGGTCCAGGCGCGCGATGCGCGCGCGCAGCGCCGCCAGCAGGGCGGCGCGGTCCATCTGGTGATATGGACCTGGGGGGCTCGGGTCGGGGTCCAGGGGCGGGGCCATGGCTTTGTTCGCATTATGTTCTAGGAAGGGAGGCCCTCCGGTCAAGCGTTGCGCCCCCGGAATCTGCATGCCCGGGCATGCAGTCTTCCGCTGACCAGCGCTGTCCCCGGCACTGCCCCTTGATTCCCGCCCCCTGCTGGCGACAGATCACGGTCCAGCGTGGAGGATGCGCATGCCCTCACAACCGGGCCGGATCGTGGACGGCCTTGCCGGTGCCGTCGGCAACACGCCGCTGATCCGCCTTCGCCGCGCCAGCGAGGCCACCGGCTGCGAGATCCTCGGCAAGGCGGAGTTCATGCAGCCCGGCGGCAGCGTGAAGGACCGCGCGGCGCTCGGCATCATCGAGGACGCCGAACGCCGCGGCCAGCTCATCCCCGGCGAGCCGGGCTGGGTGGTGGAGGGCACGGCGGGCAATACGGGCATCGGCCTGACGCTGGTCGCCAATGCCCGCGGCTACCGCTCCGTCATCGTGGTGCCGGAGACGCAGAGCCGGGAGAAGCTCGACTTCCTGCGCATGATCGGCGCCGATCTGCGCCTCGTCCCGCCCAAGCCCTATCGCGACCCGGGGCATTACGTGCACACCTCCCGCCGCATCGCCGAGGAGATGGCGGCGGAGGGGATGCGCGTCCTCTGGGCCAACCAGTTCGGCAACCTCGCCAATGCCGCGATGCATGAGGCGACGACCGGCCCCGAGATCTGGGAGCAGACGGCAGGAGGGGTGGACGCCTTCACCTGCTCCTGCGGCACCGGGGGGACGCTCGCCGGCGTGGCCCGCGCGCTGAAGGCGCGGAAACCCTCGGTGCGCATCGTGCTCGCCGACCCGATGGGCAGCGGGCTCTATTCCTGGATCAAGACCGGCGAGGTGAAGGCCGAGGGCAACTCCATCACCGAGGGCATCGGCCAGGCCTCCAACGTCCCGGGCAACCTGCAATCGGGGCGGGAGGTGATTGACGACGCCCTGCAGATCGGCGACCCGGAGGCGCTGGAGCAGATCTTCGAGCTGCAGATGCAGGAGGGGATCTCGGTCGGCGGCTCGACCGGCATCAACGTGGTGGCGGCGATCCGGGTCGCGCGGGAGATGGGACCTGGCCATACCATCGTGACGGTGCTCTGCGATGGCGGCGCGCGGTACCAGTCCAAGCTGTTCAACCCGGACTTCCTGCGCGGGAAGGGCCTGCCCGTCCCGCCCTGGCTGGCCTGAAGCCGAGGAGGCGCCGCCATGCACCGTCCCGCCGAGGCGCCGGCCGCGACCGGGATCTGCCCTTGGATCGCGCGCCGGACCTACGATCTCTCCGCTCCGGCCCCCGCCGGACGGACACTGCAAGCCTGAACCCCCCGCCCGGAGACGGCGCATGGAGATCATCGAACTGGCCCGTGCCATCCGGACCCGCGACCCCGCGCGGCCGACCTGGGTGGAGGCCATCACCTGCTACGCCGGGCTGCACGCCGTGCTGATCCACCGGGTCGCGCACGCGCTCTACTGCGCCGGGCTGCGCACCCTGGCCCGCGCCGTCTCGCACATCGGGCGCTTCATCACCGGGATCGAGATCCATCCCGGTGCGCGGATCGGCCGGCGGCTGTTCATCGACCACGGCATGGGCGTGGTGATGGGCGAGACGGCCGAGGTGGGCGACGACGTGCTGATCTATCACGGCGTGACGCTGGGCGGCCTGACGCTGGACCCGCCCAAGGGCACGCCGGGCAAGCGGCATCCCACCATCGGCAACAGCGTTGCGATCGGCGCCGGCGCGCAGGTGCTGGGGCCGATCACGGTGGGCGACGGCGCGCGCATCGGCGCCAATGCCGTCGTCTCCCGCGACGTGCCGGCGGGCGAGACGGTGGTCGGCATCCCGGCGCGGCCGCCGCGGGAGCACCTGCTGCCGGCGCGTCTCCGCCCCCGCCGCTCCCCAGGCTACGGCATGGGGGATGAGCCCTGCGACCCGGTGGGCGAGGAGCTTGCGGTGCTGCGCGCCGAGGTGGCGGCGCTGCGGGAGGAGATGGCGCAACTGCGCCGGCCGGGGGTGGTGCTGCCGGCGGCGGAGTAGCGCGCGGACCACGGGCCTGCGGTTGCCCGCCCGAACGGGGTGTGGGTTGCCCTTGGGGGAGGAAGGGAACTCCTTCCCCCAAGACCCCCACCATCCTTTTTCTCATCCCTTCCCCGCAGCGCTTGCCCGGTTCGCCTGGAAGACTCCCAGCCAAGCTGTTTCTCTGTTCGGCTGAAAGAGGGCCGTTTCTCCGTCCCGGCCAAGATCCAAGGCGGACCGCGGCGAGCACGGCCCGACGCTCGCCCCAAGCCGGGCCCGCCCCCTCACGCCACCCGGAAGTTCCGGAACTGCCAGGGATCGTCCGCGACGACGTCCTCCTCGAACAGCCGCCCGCGGTCCTGCAGCGGCGTCCAGTCGGAATATTCGCCGACCACCTCGCCCAGATAGGGCCGCATGATGCCGAGCATCCGCGCGTGGTCGAGCTCATCCGCCTCGACGATGCCGGCCCGCGGGTTCTCGATGGCCCAGACCATCCCCGCCAGCACCGCCGCCGTCACCTGCAGCGAGGTCGCGTTGTTGTGCGGCACCAGCCGCCGCGCCTCCTCGATGGAAAGGCGCGAGCCATACCAGTACGCGCCCTTCGCATGCCCCATCAGCAGCACGCCGAGCTCATCCGTCCCGCGCGCGATCTCCTCCATCATCAGCCGCTTCCGGGGCTGCATGTGCCAGTTCTTGCCGGCGATCTCGTGGATCGAGAGCACCGCGTCGTCGCAGGGGTGGTAGGCGTAGTGCGCCGTCGGCCGGTAGATCACGCGCCCCGCGGCGTCCCGCACCGAATAGTAGTCGGCGATCGAGATGCTCTCGTTATGCGTGATGAGGAAGCCGTGATACGGCCCCTCCAGCGGCGTCCAGCTGCGCACGCGCGTGGAGGCACCCGGCCGCAGCAGGTAGATCGCCGCGTCGCAGCCGAATTCGTGCCGCCGCCCATCCGCCGGCAGGCCGCGCTCATGCGTGCCCCAGCCGAGCTCGGCGGGCTGGCAGCCCTCGCCCACGAAGCCGTCGATGGACCAGGTGTTGACGAACTCGCCCACCTGCTTCGGCTGCTCCGCCACCTGCGTGTCGCGCTCGGCGATGTGGATCACCTTCACGCCGAGGCGCTGCGCCAGCGCCGCCCAGCCCGCGCGGTCCGCCGGCACGCCGGCGTCCACGCCGGTGTCGCGCGCGATGTCGAGCATGGCCTGCTTCACGAAGTGCGAAACGAGGCCCGGATTGGCGCCATGCGTCAGCACCGCCGTCGGCGCGCCGGGCCCGGCACCCTGCGCGCGCAGCGCCAGCGCGCTCTCCCGCAGCGCGTAGTTGGAGCGCTGGGAGGGCGTGAGCGAGGGGTCGGTGTAGCCGCCGGCCCAGGGCTCGATGCAGGTGTCGAGGTAGAGCGCGCCCCGCTCCTGCGCCAGCGCGATCAGCGCGACGGAGGAGACATCCACCGAGAGGTTCAGCAGGAAGTCGCCCTCGTCCAGCAGCGGGACCAGCAGGTCGCGGTAATTGTCGCGCGTCACCGGCTCCACCACGAACCGCACGCCGTACTCGGCCGCGATCTCCCGGCCCCGCTCCTCGGCGGTCAGGATCGTGATGCGCTCCTTCGGCAGGCCGATATGGCGCAGGATCAGGGGCAGCACGCCCTGGCCGATGCTGCCGAAGCCGAGCATCACCAGGCGGCCGGAAAAATTCGCGTGGATCATTCCGTGATCCTCCAGGGCACGCGGTGAAGGGGCCCGCCGGCCCGGATGGCCGGCGGGAGGTGAACGCAGCAGACGCGACTCAGGCCGCGAGCGCGGCCGGCGCGACGCCGCCCAGCATGGGCGGGTCACGCACCTCGACCAGGCGGGCCCGGTCGAAGCCGTTGAAGGCCGTGCGCAGGCAGGCGCCATAGGCGCCGAGCTGGCCGATCTCGATCCAGTCGCCCTCGCGCACATCCTCGGGCAGGTGGAACGGGCCGGCCATGCGGTCGGCGCTGTCGCAGGTCGGGCCGAACAGCGCGAAGCCGCGCTCCGCTGCCGCCGGCGCCGGGCCATCGGGCCGGATCAGCCGCGTCGGGAAGACGAAGCCCGGCGCGCCGGCATCGGACAGCGCGCCGTAGACGCCGTCGCTGACATAGAGCGCGTCGCCGCGGCGGAGCTGCACCTGCACCACCACCGAGGCGCCGCCCGCGACCAGCGCGCGGCCCGGCTCCGCCCAGAGCGCGGCACCCTCCAGCCCGGCCTCCTCCACCGCGCCCTCGATGGCCGCGAAGAAGGCGCCGAGCGGCGGCGGCTCCACCCCCGGATAGGCGGCGGGGAAGCCGCCGCCCACGTCCAGGATGTCGAGCGCGACGCCGGCCTGCCGCACGACCTCGCCCGCCAGCAGGATGGCGCGTCGCCAGGCGAGCGGGTCGAGGCACTGCGAGCCGACATGGAAGGAGAGGCCGAGCCGCGCCGCGAGCGGCCGCGCCGCGCGCAGCAGCGCCGCCGCCGCCTCGGGCGCCGCGCCGAACTTGCCGGAGAGGTCGTAGGCCGCGCCGCCCCTGGGCAGGGCGAGCCGCACGACGAGCCCCAGCCCGTCCGCCGCATCGGCACCCGTTTCCGTGACGATCTTCGCCAGCTCCTCCGCGCTGTCGAGCACGAAGTCGCGCACGCCCTGCCGGTGCCAGGCTTCGCGGATCGCGCCACGCGCCTTCACCGGGTGCATGAAGTGGATGCCGGCCTCCGGGAACATGCTGCGCACCAGCGCGACCTCGCCGGCCGAGGCGCAGTCGAAATGGCGCACGCCGCCGGCCCGGACCGCGCGCAGCACGGCCGGCTCCGGGTTGCACTTCACGGCATAGAGCGTCTCGCCCGGGAAGCCCTGCACGAAGTCCCGCGCCGCCGCGGCGATGGCGGCGGGACGCAGGCAGTGCATGGGCTCCTCCGGCCGCTCCACCGCCACCAGGTCGGCGACGGCGGGCAGGACGGCAGGGGCATCGAGACGGCGGCGCAGGGGGGCGACCCCCGCGCGGGTGCGGAGCAGGCTCATCGGACCATCCCCC
>DASQVL010000826.1:0-4882 GCA_035640795.1 Crenalkalicoccus sp.
TTCACCTTCTGAGCGGAGGGCTCGCCGGATGCGAAGTGCCGCGTCGCCGATCGCCGAGACCTTCCCCTGGCGGCGCGCCTACCCGCCCGGGATCGCCTGGGACATCGACCTGCCGGCCGAGACCCTGGTCTCCATGCTGGAGGACGCGGTCCGGCGGCACGCGGCGCGGCCGGCGATGGACTTCCTCGGCCGGCGCTGGAGCTATGCCGAGCTCGGCGCGCAGGTGGCGCGCGCGGCGGAGGGGTTCCGCCAGCTCGGCCTCCGCCCCGGCCAGCGCGTCGGCCTCTGCCTGCCGAACGTGCCGGCCTTCGTCATCGCCTACCACGCCGTGCTGAAGGCGGGCGGCGCCGTCGTCGCCTTCAGCCCGCTGCATGCGGAGGCGGAGCTGGCGCAACAGGCCGCCGATGCGGGGGTGGAGATCCTGGTGGTGGCCGATCTCGACCCGCTGCTGCCGCGGGCGCTCGGCCTGCTGCGGCGGGGCGGGCCAGGGGACGGGCCAAGGGGCGCGCGAGGGGGCGGACCGGTGCGGCGCCTGGTGGTCTGCCGCTTCGTGCGCAGCCTGCCGGCCTGGAAGGCCGCGGCGTTCCGGCTCGGGAAGCGCCGCAGCCTGGCGCCGGTGCCGCGCGGCGATGACCGCATCCTGGAATTCGACGCCCTGCTGGCCGCGCCGCCGATCACGGAAGCGCCCGCGATCGCGCCCGGCGACCTCGCAGTGCTGCAATACACGGGCGGCACCACGGGCACGCCCAAGGGGGCGATGCTGACCCACGCCAATCTCTGCGCCAATCTGCGGCAGCTGCACGCCTGGTTCCCCGGCGCCGAGGACGGCGCGGAGCGCGTGCTGGCGGTGATCCCGCTCTTCCACGTCTTCGGCATGACCGTCGCCATGAATGGCGGCCTCGCCTGGGGTGCCGAGCTGATCCTGCTGCCGCGCTACGAATGGCGCAGCCTGCACGCCGTGCTGCGCCGCCGGCGCCCGACCATCATCCCCGGCGTGCCCACCCTGTTCAAGGCGATGCTCGACAACGGCCTCGGGCCGGAGGACCTCGCCTCGGTCCGCGCCTGCATCTCCGGCGGCGCGCCGCTGCCACTCGCCGTGCAGCGCGACTTCGAGAGCCTTGCCGGCGGCACGCTGGTGGAAGGTTACGGCCTGACCGAGGCCGCGCCGGTCTGCTTCTGCAACCCCTTCGCCGGCGAGAACCGGCCGGGCACCATCGGCCTGCCGCTGCCAGGCCTGCGCGCCGAGATCCGCAGCCTGACGGACCCCGCGCGCGCCCTGCCGCCCGGCGAGCGTGGCGAGCTCTGCGTCGCCGGGCCGAACGTGATGGCGGGCTACTGGCAGCGGCCGGAGGAGACGGCGCGCGTGCTCGGCCCCGACGGCTTCCTGCACACCGGCGATGTCGGCGTGATGGACGCGGATGGCTACGTGACGCTGGTGGACCGCATCAAGGACCTGATCCTGGTCTCCGGCTTCAACGTCTATCCCCGCGCGATCGAGGAGGCGATCTACGCCCACCCGGAGGTGGTCGCGGCGACGGTGGTCGGCATGCCGGACCCGCATCGCGGCGAGGCGCCGGCCGCCTTCGTGCAGGCGAAGCCCGGCAGCACGCTGGATGCGGAGGCGCTGCGGGCCTTCCTCAAGGACCGGCTCTCCGCCGTGGAGATGCCGCGGCTGATCGAGTTCCGGGCGGAACTGCCGCGCACCCTTGTCGGCAAGCTCTCCAAGACCGAACTGCGGGCGGAGTTGCAGCGGCGGCAGGAGGAGGCGTGAGCGGCGGAGGGCCGGCATGCGGGGACCTGTTCACGGTGAACCAGCTGGCCGAGGAGCTCGGCATGACGCCGCGCGCCATCCGCTTCTATGAGGCGAAGGGACTGATCGCGCCGCGGCGCCTCGGCACCACGCGGGTCTTCACCCGGCGCGACCGCGCGCGGCTGCTGCTGGTGCTGCGCGGCAAGCGGCTCGGCTTCTCCCTCGCCGAGATCCGGGAATACCTGGACCTCTTTGACAACGACCCGACGCAGCGGGAGCAGGTGAAGCTGCTGCTCGGCAAGGTGCGCCAGCGGCTGGAGGTGCTCGAGCAGCAGCGGCGGGACCTCGAGCAGGCGGTCGGCGAACTCAGGGACATCGAGGCGCAGGCGGTGGCGGCCCAGGACCGCCCCCGCGCCGAGGCGCGCACCGCCGGCGGCGGCCGCCCTGGCACCACGACGAGGACGAGGATACGGGCATGACCGATGTCGTGATCGCGGCCTATCGCCGCTCCCCCTTCCACTTCGCCGGCAAGGGCGATCTCGTGAAGCTCCGTCCCGACGACATGGCGGCGCAGGTGGTGAAGGCGCTGGTCGCCGAGGCGGGGGTGGACCCCGCGAGCATCGAGGATGTCGTCCTCGGCTGCGCCTTCCCGGAGGGTGAGCAGGGGCTGAACGTGGCGAAGCTGGTCGCCTTCCTCGCCGGCCTGCCGGAGAGCGTGGCGGGGGCGACGGTGAACCGCTTCTGCGGCTCCTCCATGCAGTCCGTGCACCAGGCGGCGGGTGCCATTCGCATGGGCGCGGGCGATGCCTTCCTCTGCGCCGGCGTCGAGAGCATGAGCCGCGTGCCGATGATGGGCTTCAACCCGATGCCCAATCCCGGCCTCGCCGAGCATTTCCCGCAGGCCTACATCTCCATGGGCGAGACGGCGGAGAACGTGGCGCGCCGCCACCAGGTGACGCGGCGCGAGCAGGAGGAGTTCGCCGTGCGCAGCCACCGGAAGGCCGCCGCCGCGCAGGCGGAGGGGCGCCTGGCGGCCGAGATCGTCCCCGTGCAGGTGAACGGCAAGACGGTCGCGCAGGATGGCTGCATCCGCGCCGACACCACGGCGGAGGCGCTGGCTGGCCTCAAGCCCGCGTTCCGCGCGGATGGCACGGTGACGGCCGGCACCTCTTCCCCCCTCACCGACGGCGCCTCGGCGCTGCTGGTGTGCAGCGCGGAATATGCGAAGGCGAACGGGCTGACGCCGCTGGCCAGGGTGAAGTCCGTGGCCGTTGCGGGCTGCGCGCCGGAGGTGATGGGCATGGGGCCGGTGGGTGCGACGCGGAAGGCGCTGGCGCGGGCCGGGATCACCGCGCGCGACCTCGACGTGGTGGAGCTGAACGAGGCCTTCGCCAGCCAGGCCATCGCCTGCATGCGGGAGCTCGGCCTGGACGAGGCGAAGGTGAACAAGGATGGCGGGGCCATCGCGCTTGGCCATCCGCTGGGAGCGACGGGCGCGCGCATCCTCGGCAAGGCGGCGGCGATCCTGCAGCGGGAGGGCGGGCGCTACGCGCTCGCCACGCAGTGCATCGGCGGCGGGCAGGGCATCGCCACCGTGGTGGAGGCGGTGTGATGGGCGCGTCCGACCGCGGGGCGTCGGGTCGCGGGGCGGCCGATGGCGGCGCGACGACGGGCGCGCCGATGGTGGAGACGGAGCTGCGCGTGATGGGCGCGCGCGCGGGCCAGGCGCCGGGCGGCACCTTCCCGATCAGGAAGGTCGGCGTGGTCGGTGCCGGCGTGATGGGCGCGGGCATCGCCGCGCATTGCGCGAATGCCGGCGTGCCCGTCGTGCTGCTCGACATCGTCCCGGGCGGCGCCGCGCGCGCCGTGCAGATGATGCTGAAGGCCGAGCCCGCGCCCTTCATGCACAAGGGCGCGGCGCGGCTGGTGGTGCCCGGCGACCTCGACGCCGATCTCGGATCGCTCGGCGACTGCGACTGGATCGTCGAGGCGATCGTCGAGCGGCCGGACGCCAAGCGCGCGCTTTATGCACGGCTGGAGGATGTGCGGAAGCGGGGCTCCATCGTCTCCTCGAACACCTCCACCATCCCGCTGCGCGATCTGCTGGCCGAGGCCGCGCCGGGCTTCGCCGCGGACTTCCTGATCACCCACTTCTTCAACCCGCCGCGCTACATGCGCCTGCTGGAGATCGTCCGCGGCCCGGCGACGCGCGACGACGCGGTCGCTTCCATCACGGAGTTCGCCGACCGTGCCCTCGGCAAGACGGTGATCCCCTGCAAGGACCGGCCGGGCTTCATCGCCAACCGCATCGGCGGCCTGTGGATACAGAGCGCGATCAACCACGCGGTGGATTTGCGCCTGACCATCGAGGAAGCCGATGCCGTCATGGGCCGGCCCGTCGGCGTGCCGAAGACCGGCGTGTTCGGGCTGCTGGACCTGGTCGGGCTCGACCTGATGCCGCATGTCGCGGCGAGCATGAAGGCGACGCTGCCGGCGGACGACCCCTATGTGCTGGGGCTGCGCGAGCACGCCGTGATTGCCCGCCTGATCGCGGAGGGCCGCACCGGCCGCAAGGGCGGCAAGGGCGGGTTCTACACGCGCACCAGAGATGCCGAGGGCAACAGCCTGAAGCGCGCCATCGACCTCTGGACCGGCGAGGACCGGCCCGCGGAGACGCCGGTGCTGGAGAGCCTGGAGGCCGGCGCGAAGGACCTCCGCCGCCTGGTGGAGCACCCGGACCGCGGCGGCCGCTACGCCCGCGCCGTGCTGCTCGACACGCTGAGCTACGCCGCGCGCCTGGTGCCGGAGATTGTCGATGACGTGGCGAGCGTGGATGCCGCCATGCGCCTCGGCTACAATTGGAAATGGGGCCCGTTCGAGCTGATCGACAGGCTCGGCACGGCCTGGCTGGCGCAGGCGCTGCGCGCGGAGGGGCGCGCCGTGCCGCCCCTGCTGGAGCTTGCCGGCGAGCGCAGCTTCTACCGCGTGCAGGGCGGCGTGCTCGAATATCTCGGCACCGATGGCGCCTATCACCCCGTCTCGCGGCCGGAGGGCGTGCTGCTGCTCTCGGACGTGAAGCGCCGTGGCGCGCCGCTGGCGAAGAACGGCAGCGCCAGCCTGTGGGATCTCGGG
>DASQVL010000827.1:0-2527 GCA_035640795.1 Crenalkalicoccus sp.
GCGACGTCCTGGCTAGATCTCGACCTCGAGGCCGACTTCGACGACCTGCGCGGCGGGCAGGCAAAAGTAGGCGGCAGAACGGTTGGCGTTGAGGTGCATCCCCGCGAACAGCTCCTCCCGCCAGACCGCCATGCCGGGAATGTGGGCGGTGGGCATCACCGTCTCCCGCCGTAGGTAGTAGGTGACCTCGGCCGGGTCGATGCCCTCGAGCGGCGGCCGCCCCAGCACCAGCCGCAGCGCCTCGGGCACGTCGGGGTTGTCCATGAAGCCGTAGCGGATGATGGCGCGGCTCACGCCGCAGCCCATCGGGATCACCTTGACGCGCCCCGCCGGGGCCACCCGGGGCGCCTCGTCGGTCACGACGCACGCGAGCAGCACGTGCTCGTGGAGGACGCGGTTGTGCTTGACGTGGTGGGTCAGCGACAGCGGCACCCCCTTGGAGGTGTCGGCGGTAAGGAACACCGCCGTGCCGGGGATGCGCATGGGCGGGCGCTCCCGCAGCATGCGCATGAACTCCGCCTCGGGCTGCCGGTGGCGGGCACGCGCCGCCTCGAGCAGCTTCGCGCCCTCGCGCCAGGTGAGCATGACGAAGGCGACCGCTGCGGCCAGCAGCAGCGGGAACCAGCCGCCCTCGAACAGCTTGGTCGCGTTCGCGGCGAAGAAGACCAGGTCCACACCCAGGAATGCGCCGTTCACGGCCACCACGAGGACGGGGTTGTAGCCCCACTGCAGCGCGATGAGGGCGGCGAGCACCGTGGTGATCGCCATCAGCAGCGAGACGGCGACGCCGTAGGCCCCCGCGAGCGCGCCGGAGGAGCCGAAGCCGACCACGGCACCGAGGGTGGCGAGGGCGAGGAGCCAGTTCACCATCGGCACGTAGATCTGGCCCCGCTCGTGGCTGGCCGTGTGCAGCACGCGCATGCGCGGCAGGAAGCCGAGCTGGATGGCCTGCTGCGTCAGTGAGAAGGCGCCGGAGATAATGGCCTGGCTGGCAATGATGGTGGCCGCCGTGGCGAAGGCAACCAGGGGGTAGTGCAGCCAGTCCGGCGCGAGGTGGTAGAAGGGGTTCTCCACCGCCTCCGGCTCAGCGAGCAGCAGGGCGCCCTGGCCGAAGTAGTTCAGCACCAGGCCCGGCAGGGCGACCGCGAACCAGCCGAGGCGGATGGCGCGGCAGCCGAAATGACCCATGTCGGCGTACATGGCCTCGCCGCCGGTGACCGCGAGGAAGGCGGCGCCGAGCACCGCGAGGCCGATCGCCGGTCCGGCATGCAGCAGATAGTCGATGGCGTACAGCGGGTTGAGCGCGGCCAGTACGCCGGGCACATGGGCGATCTCGGCGAGGCCGAAGACCGCTAGCAGCAGGAACCAGACGAGCATGACTGGGCCGAAGATGGAGCCGATGAACTCGGTTCCTCGGCGCTGCACCAGGAAAAGGGCGAGCAGGATGGCCAGGGTGATGGGCAGGACCACCGGCTCGAGCTGGGGCGCATCAAGCTTGAGCCCCTCGACGGCGCTGAGCACCGAGATGGCCGGGGTGATCACGCCGTCCCCGTAGAGCAGCGCCGCCCCGATCAGGCCAAGGACGAGGAGCCAGGCGCGCCAGCTGCCCGGCGGTGCGTCGCGGGCGCCGAGCAGGGCCAGCATGGCGACGATGCCGCCCTCCCCGCGGTTGTCGGCCCGCATGATCAGGACGGCGTACTTGAGCGAGACCACGACGACGAGCGACCAGACGAGGACCGACAGCACGCCGAGAACGGCGTCGGGCAAGGGCGGCCCGCCGCCTCCGGCGGCCTTGGCCGCCTCGCGCAGCGCGTAAAGCGGGCTGGTGCCGATGTCGCCGTAGACGATGCCCAGAGCGGCCAGGGCCGTCGCCGCGGCGGGCCGATGGGTCGCCTCCAAGGCGGGAGCGCCGTGGTGAACGGCTTCGGCGGCGTTGATCATGTGCCCTCCCTCACCCTGGTCAGCCGATTTTGGACCGAAGCGCCGAGACAGCAACGAAGGTTGCACCGAGGCGGGGCAGCCACGGACGAATGCGGCCCCACCACAACCGGCCGTCGCCCGAGAGACCGTCCAGAACCTGGGGCGTGCTACGGAAAGGCCCTGTCCCGGCAAAACGGGGCGAGTTGGGATGGCGGATCTGGGTGGAGCTGGCCGGAGCCGATGGCGCCGTCGAGGCGGACGAGGTCGGCGTCGGCAAGCGTCCCCCGGCCCGACCGGCAGCGTAAGGCCCCCAGGTTCTCGACGGTCTCAGGCATGATCGCCCTGGCGGAACCGCTCCACCGGACCATCCGCTTCAGCCCGACAGCAGTTCCTGCACCGCCCGGTGCGCCTGGTCGATGGCGGAGTCCGTGTAGGCTGCCGCGCCTGCATCCGAGTTGGCGATGGTAATCCGCCCGAAGCGCGCACGCCCCACCTCGTGCGGCGCCCGGCCCGGCGCCCAGTCCGGATCGAACAGCGTATTGTACTCGTAGGCGTAGCCGTGCGGCCAGCGGTTGACCGTGATGCCGGCGATGTCGCGCGCGGCGAC
>DASQVL010000828.1:0-3541 GCA_035640795.1 Crenalkalicoccus sp.
GAGGTAGAGGCCCTTGAGCCGGGCCGCCGGCAGGCCGAAGACCAGGCCGACCGCCGTGGTGACGAGCCCGGCGAGCGGGATGCAGAAGGCGACCGGGATCCCGGCCGCCTCGTGCAGCCAGGCGGAGGAGAAGGCGCCGAGGCCGAAGAATGCCGCGTGGCCGATCGAGATCTGCCCGGTGAAGCCGACCAGGATGTTCAGGCCGAGCGCTGCGATCCCCGAGAAGCCGATGGTGATGAGCAGGCCGAGCTCGTAGCGGCCGAGGAAGGCAGGTGCGGCGCAGAGCAGCGCGAGGCCGAGCCAGAGCGCGCGGCGGCTGTTCGCCGTCGGGAAGATGGTCATGTCCGCGCGGTAGCTTTCGCGGAAATCCCCGCAGGGGGTCATCGCGACCACGCGCCTACACCCGTTCGATGTTGCGGGTGCCGAACAGGCCATAGGGCTTGATCAGCAGGATCAGGATCAGCGCGTAGAAGGGGGCGATGGTGTACATGTTGCCCCAGTTCAGCCATTGGCTGTCCGCGTACTGCGCCCAGTTCTCCAGCACGCCCACGATCAGCCCGCCGAGCACGGCGCCGATGATGGAATCGAGCCCGCCCAGGATGACGGCCGGGAACACCTTGATGCCGTAGAAGGACAGCGCCGAGGAGACGCCGTTCACCACGCCGACGACGACGCCCGCGACCGCCGAGACCACCGCCGAGATGGCCCAGGACATGGCGAAGACGCGCGGCACCGACACGCCGAGGGACTGCGCCACCTGCTGGTCGAAGGCCGTCGCCCGCATGGCCAGGCCGTGCTTCGACGCCGTGAAGAACCAGGCGAAGGCCCCCATGATGACCAGCGAGATGGCGAGGCTCATCAGGTAGACCGGCTGGACGTCGAGGCCGAGCAGGCTGACGCGGTCGGCGCTGAAGACCGGCGGGAAAGGCTTGGCGAAGACGCCGAAGATCCACTTCATCAGCGCCTGGAAGAAGATGCCGAGGCCGATCGTCGCCATGATGACGCTGATCACCGGCTCCCCGATCAGGGGCCGCAGCACCACCACCTGCAGCACGATGCCGAAGATGGTCATGAAGGCGAGCGTCACCAGGAAGCCGAGCCAGAAGGGCAGCTGCCAGTCGGTCAGCAGCCACCAGCACACCCAGGCGCCGACCAGCAGGAACTCCCCTTGCGCGAAGTTCACCACCTGGGAGGCCTTGTAGATCAGCACGAAGCTCATCGCGACGACGCCGTAGAGCGCGCCGACGATCAGGCCGTTCAGGGTCAGCTGCAGCAGCAGCGTCCAGTCCATCGCGCTACTCCCCGGCCAGGGCGGACTCGGGCGCCCGCGGCACCGGCGCGGCGCCCATGCGCACCACGGTCAGGGTGGTGCGGATGCGCTGCTTCGTGCCGTCCTGGAAGGTGATGGTGGTATCCACCGGGATGGCGGGATCGCCGCGGTAGATCGCCTCGATGATGTCGCCATACTTGCGGCCGATGACGCCGCGGCGGACCTTCCGCGTGCGGGTCAGCTCCTCGTCGTCCGCGTCCAGCTCCTTGTAGAGCAGCACGAAGTCGCGGATGCGCTGCGGCGGCGGCAGGCTGGCGTTCACCTTCTCGACCTCGGCCCGCAGCAGCTCGAGCACCGGCTTCTTGGCGGCGAGGTCGCTGTAGGTGGTGAAGGCGATGCGCTGCCGCTCCGCCCATTTGCCGACGATCGGGAAGCGGATGCAGATCATGGCGGCGAGGTGCGGGCGGCCATCGCCCAGCACCACGGCTTCGGCGACGTAGGGGCTGAACTTCAGCTTGTTCTCGATGTACTGGGGCGAGAAGCGGTCGCCGCCGCCGGTGGTCGCGATGTCCTTGATGCGGTCGATCACCACCAGCTGGCCGTCCCTGCCGAAATAGCCGGCATCGCCGGTGTGCAGCCAGCCCTCGCGCAGGTCGGGGTTCTCCTCCATGCCGAGATAGCCCGCGAACATGTTGGGGTGGCGCGTGACGATCTCGCCCACCCCGTTCTGGTCCGGGCTGTCTATCCGGATCTCGACGCCCTCGTTGAAGGGCACGCCGACCGTGTCGAAGTCCACCTCCCCCTTCCGGTGCAGCGTGTAGGCGCCGAGCAGCTCCGTCTGGCCGTAGAGCTGGCGCAGCGGCACGCCCATGGCCTGGAAGAAGCGGAAGGTGTCGGGGCCGAGCGCGGCGCCGCCGGTTGCCGCCGAGCGCAGGCGGGAGAAGCCGAGCCGGTCGCGCAGCGCCCGGAACACCAGCAGGTCCGCGAGCCGGGAGCGCCTGCCCCGCGCGACGGCGGCGAGGCCGATCCGCGTCCCCCAGCCATGGAGGAACTGCTTCAAGGGGCTCGCGTCCATGACGCGGGCGCGGACATCGGCGGCGATCGCCTCCCACACCCGCGGCGCGAAGAGTACGAAGCTCGGGCCGATCTCGCGGAAATCGGCCATCATGGTCTCCGGCTCCTCGACGAAGTTCACCCGCATGCGGGCGAGGAAGCCCCAGCCGAGGACATAGACCTGCTCCATGATCCAGGGCAGCGGCAGGACGGAGACGTATTCGTCGCGCGGCCCCTTGGGATCGGCGCCGAGATAGGCCGCGCAGTGGCGGATCAGCGCGCCGCCGGCCAGCATGGCGAGCTTCGGCCGCGCCGTGGTGCCGGAGGTGGTGCAGAGGATGGCGACCGCCTCGCCCTGCGTCGCCGCGACCAGCGCCTCCCAGCCTCCCGGCTCGGCGGCGTGCGCGGCCTCGCCCGCCGCGACCAGCGCGGTCATCGGCAGCAGGCGCGGATCGTCGTATTTCCGCATGCCGCGCGGGTCGCAATAGACGATGTGGCGGAGACGCGGCAGCCGCCCGGCGATGTTGAGCAGCTTGTCCACCTGCTCCTCGTCCTCGGCGATCACCGCGGCGGCGCCGCTCGCCTCGAGCAGGTAGACGACCTCCTCCTCCAGCGCGTCGCGGTAGATGCCGAGCGAGCGCGCGCCCAGCGCATGCGCCGCGACCTCCCCCATCACCCAGTCCGGCCGGTTGTCGCCGATCAGGCCGACCACCTCCCCTGCGCCGATCCCCAGCGCGCGCAGGCCGAGCGCGATGGCGCGGGTGCGCGCCTCCACCTCCGCCCAGGTGAGGCTGCGCCAGATGCCGAGCGCCTTCTCCCGCATGGCGATCTCGCCGCGATGCGCGCGCGCGTTGCGGAGCAGCAGCTTCGGCAGGGTGTCGGGCGTGCTGGTCATGGTGAAGCGGGCACCAGCGCCGGCGCAGGCGGTGCCTCCTCCGCCTCGCCCAGATAGGCGCGGCGGACCTGCGGGTCGGCCATCACCTCCTCCGGCCGGCCTTCGGCGATCCTGCGCCCGAAGTCGAGCACCATGACGCGGTGGGAGATGTCCATCACCACGCCCATGTCGTGCTCGATCATCAGCACGGTCATGCCCCATTCCTGGTTCAGGTCCAGGATGGTGCGGGCCATGTCCTCCTTCTCCTCGAGGTTCATGCCCGCCATCGGCTCGTCCAGCAGGATCAGCTTGGGCCTGAGCGCCACCGCGCGCGCCAGTTCCAC
>DASQVL010000829.1:0-4111 GCA_035640795.1 Crenalkalicoccus sp.
CCTGATGCTCCTCCCGTACTGGAGCGGCGTGATGTCGCCCTACTGGGACCCCGATGCGCGCGGCGTCATGCTGGGCTTCGCGCCGGAACATGGCCGCAGCCATGCCTACCGCGCACTGGTCGAGGCCATCGCCCTCGACTGCGCGATGGGCTACGCGGCCATCGAGGCCGCGACCGGCGAGCGCATCACCGAGCTGCTGGCGCTCGGCGGCGGCGCGCGCAGCCGGCTGTGGCGCCAGGTCGTGGCCGACGCCGTGGGGCGGGAGGTGGCGGTGAGCGAAACCGTGGAGGCGACCTCCCTCGGCGCCGCCATGCTGGCCGCGGTGGCGGCAGGCTGGTACCCGGATGCCGCCAGCGCGGCGCGCGCCATGCAGGGCGCGGTGCGCGAGCGGCTGGCGCCCGACCCGGCGCGCGCCGCGCGTTATGCCGAGCTGCTCGACATCTATCGCGGCCTGCATCCCGCGTTGCGCGCCAGCTTCGCGCGGTTGGCCGCCTTCCGGGGGAGCGCCGCGTGAGCGACATCATCCAGGACGTGCTCGCCGGGCGCGTCCACGCGCCCGAGCTCGGCGGCCCGCTCCGCACCAGCATCCGCCGCATCGTGCTGGAGGACAGGCTGGAGGGGCGCGAGGCCGAGCTGCTGGACGGGCTCGGCCTCGGCGCGCGCCTCGCCGTCGTCGCCGACGAGACCACGGTGGAGGTGCTGGGCCGCCGCGTGCACCGCGCGCTGCCCGGCGCCGAGCTCGTCGTGCTGGAGCACCCGAAGGCGGACGAGGCGACCGCCGATGCGCTGCAGGAGCGGGTGCGCAACGCGGACGGCCTGGTCGCCATCGGCTCCGGCACGCTGAACGACCTCTGCAAATACGTGACGCACCGCACCGGGCGCGACTGCGCCGTGTTCGGCACCGCACCCTCCATGGATGGCTACGTCACCTCGACCGTCTCCATCACGCGGGACGGCTTCAAGCTCAGCCTGCCCGCGCATGCGCCGCGCGGCGTGTTCCTCGACCTCGGCGTGCTGGCGCGCGCGCCGCAGCGGATGATCCTGGCCGGGCTCGGCGATACCATCTGCCGCTCCACCGCGCAGGTGGACTGGCTGCTCTCCCACCTGCTGCTCGACACCGTCTATGCCGAGACGCCCTACCGCCTGATGGCGGCGGACGAGCCGAAGCTGATGGCGGAAGCGGGCCGCCTGGCCGAGGGCGATCCGGCGGCGATGCGGCTGCTTGCGCGGCTGCTCGTGCTCTCCGGCCTCGGCGTGCTGGTCACCGGCACCAGCCATTGCGGCTCCATGGGCGAGCACCAGGTGAGCCACTACATCGACATGCTGGCGGAGCCGCATCCCGGCACGCTGCATGGTGAGCAGGTGGGTGTCGCGACCTGGAGCATGGCGCGGCTGCAGGCGCGCATGCTGGCCGAGGAGACGCCGCCCCTCCTTCGCCCGATCGCGCCCGATGCTGGCTTCGACGCGCGCTTCGGCCGCTTCGCCCCGGCTTGCCGCGCGGCGATGGCGCGCAAGCCCTTCGACGCGGCGGCGACCGACCGGCTGAACGCGCGGCTTGCCGAGCGCTGGCCAGCGATCCGCGCACGCCTGCTCGGCGTGATGATGCCGCTCGCAGAGATGCAGCGCGTCATCGCGGCGAGCGGGATGCCCGCCACCGCCGCCGCGCTCGGCCTCGATCCCGGCTTCTACCGGCAGGCGGTCGCGCATGCGCACGAGATCCGCGACCGCTACGCCTTCCTCGACCTCGCCGCGCAGGCGGGCCTGCTGGAGGGCTTCGCCGCAGCGGAGGGTTAGACGGATCTTGCCTACTGCGTAGGCATACGGGCGCGCTTTTGGACAAAGCGCAGCGCACCTTCGCCCACTTGCACAAGAGTACGGCGGTACATATGGTCCGCCCGCGCACCCAACTGCCCGTCTCGCCCGCATCGCCGGAACGATCATCGCCATGCCGCAGCACCACGCCATTCCCGCGACGCCGGACCGTATGGTCTGGGGCTATCTCGACGCCGCCATCCCGCCGGTCCTCCATGTGGAGTCCGGCGACACCGTCACGCTCCGCGCCCTGCCCGCCGGCGGCCTGCCCTTCCTGCCCGCCGACCGCTCGCTCGTGCCGCCGGAATACCTCGCGGCGCTGGAGGCGCTGGTGCAGGGCCCCGGCGCGCGCATCGTCACCGGCCCCGTCCATGTGCGCGGCGCGATGCGCGGCGACGCGCTGCAGGTGGACATCCTGAAGGCGGAGCCGACCATGGACTGGGGCTTCGTCTCCATCATGCCGCTGCTCGGCACCCTGCCCGAGGAGTTCACCGAGTACGAGACCATCCATCCGCGCATCGACCGCGCGCGCGGCACCTGCGCGTTGCCCTGGGGCACGGAACTCCCTCTCTCCCCTTCTTCGGCGTCATCGGCACGGCGCCGCCGCGCGAATGGGGCCGCGTCACCACCAACATCCCGCGCGCCTTCGGCGGCAACATGGACAATAAAGAGCTGAAGGCCGGCACCACCCTCTACCTGCCGGTTTTCGAGGAGGGCGCGCTGTTCTACGCCGGCGACGGCCACGGCGTGCAGGGCGATGGCGAGGTCTGCATCACCGCGCTCGAGACCGGCCTCGAAGGCACCTTCCGCCTGACCGTGCGCAGCGACCTGCCGACCTCCCTGCCCGGCGCCCTGCCCTGGGCGGAGACGCCGACCCAGCTCATCTCCATCGGCCTCGACGAGGACCTGGACGACGCCGCGAAGCAGGCGGTGCGGGAGATGGTCCGGCTGGTCTGCCAGCGTACCAATCTCTCGCGGAACCAAGCCTACATGCTCTGCTCGCTCATCGGCGATCTCCGCGTGACGCAGACGGTGGACGGCAACAAGGGCGTGCACATGATACTTGCGAAGGAATACCTCTGAGCGCGAGCATGGCCGGGCACTACGGGGGGGCGGCCATGGACCTGGGATTGAATGGAAGGCGGGCCCTGGTGACCGGCGGCACCAAGGGCATCGGCCGCGCCATTGTCGAAACCCTCGCGGCGGAAGGCGCCGCGGTCGCCTTCTGCGCGCGCAACGCGGCGGAGGTGGAGCAGGCGGCGGCCGCGCTGCGCGGCCGCGGCGTGGCGGCGACGGGCCGCGCGCTCGATGTCAGCGACCTGCCCGCGCTGCGCGCCTGGGTGCCCGATGCGGCGCGCGAGCTCGGCGGGCTCGACATCGTCGTCGGCAATGTCAGCGCGCTCGCCCTGGCTCGAGAGGAGGCGGCGTGGCGCGCCGGCTTCGCCGTGGACATCATGGGCACGGTCGCGCTGGTGGATGCGGCGATGCCGTATCTGGAGGCCTCCGACGCCGCCTCCATCACCGTCATCGCCAGCGTCTCGGGTCGGGAGGTGGACTTCGCCGCCGGCCCCTATGGCGCCTTCAAGGCGGCGCTGATCCACTACGCGCAGGGCCTCGCCTTCCAGCTGGCGCCGAAAGGCATCCGCGCCAACAGCGTCTCCCCCGGCAACACCTATTTCGAGGGCGGCGTCTGGCAGCGCATCGAGCGCGACCTGCCCGACTTCTACGCCGAGGCGCTCCGTCTCAATCCGATGGGCCGCATGGGCAGGCCGGAGGAGATGGCCCGCGCGGTCGCCTTCATCGCGAGCCCCGCGGCGAGCTTCGTGACGGGGACCAACCTGGTGGTGGACGGCGCGCTGACGCGCGGCGTGCAATTCTGAACGCAACGGGGGAGAGCATGACGATCAAGCGCAGGACGCTGCTGGGCGCGACCGCGGGGGGTCTCGCCGCGCCGCTGGTGTTCCGGCACGCCGCACTTGGCGCCGATCCGATCAAGGTCGTGGGCATCCACGATGCCTCGGGCGGCCTCGACATCTACGGCAAGCCGATGATCGCCTGCCTCGACTTCGGGGTGGATGAGATCAACGCGGCAGGCGGGCTGCTCGACCGGCCGATCCAGCTGACCAACTACGACCCGCAGTCCAACATCCAGCTTTACACCCAGTTCGCGACCCAGGCGGCGACGCGCGACAAGGCCGCGGTCGTCCACGGCGGCATCACCAGCGCGTCACGGGAGGCGGTCCGGCCCATCCTGAAGCGCTACAACACGCTCTACTTCTACAACACCCAGTACGAGGGC
>DASQVL010000830.1:0-3111 GCA_035640795.1 Crenalkalicoccus sp.
CGGCGGCGGCATCGGCGATGTCCTGCATCCCCTGCGCCTCGTCGAAGCGGGTGCGCAGGGCGAGGGCGCGGGCCCGGCCGGCCTCGTCGGCCTCGAGCTCGACGCCGGGCTCCAGCCGCCAGAACAGGTCGGGGACGAGGAACGACATAGCCCTCCTCCGCCCAGAGCTCCGCCGCAGCGCGCATCGGCGCGTTCACGCCGAAGATCTCCTGCAGCAGCAGGATGCCGGGGCCGCTGCCGGCCTCCGGCACCGCGAGCCAGGCGCGGCACCGCCCGCCATCGCGCGTCGGGAATTCGATCCAGTCTCCGGCCATCGCACCCTCCCGTCCCGTGCAGGGGAGCGTGCCGAAGCGGCGGGCGCGCTGTAAAGCAGGGCCTCAGCGCGGCCCGGGGTCCGCCGGCGGCGCGTGCTGCTCGATCCAGCCGGACAGCGCGCGCAACAGCAGATGCGCGAAGAACACGATCGCGGTCAGGGCGATCGCCATGCCGAGCTCGTCCAGCCCCGCCGCGGCGCCGATCGCCGCCACCGCCCAGAAGGTGGCGGCGGTGGACAGGCCGCGCACCGTGGCGCCGCGGCGCAGGATCACGCCGGCGCCGAGGAAGCCGATGCCCGTGGCAATGGCCCCAAGCGCCGCGCCCGCGCTGCCGCCGCCATGCAGCACGGCGATGCGGGCGAAGACGCAGGCCGCCGCGGCGACCAGCGCGCAGGAGCGCAGGCCTCCCGGATGGCGCCGCCACTCGCGCTCCGCTCCCACCGCCGCGCCGAGCAGCGCGGCGACCAGCACGGCAAGGACATCGTCCGGGAAGGCCCCCACCGCGCTCAGCCCTCCAGCGCCGTGTCCTCGGCCGAGCGATGCGCGGGACGCCGGCGGCGGATCAGCTGCTGTAGCGGCTTGAGCAGGGTGTTGATCAGCAGGACCAGCACGGTAAGCACGATGGCGCCGACCGTTTCCGACGCACCGGCCTGCGCGCCGATGGCGGCGACGCACCAGATGGTGGCGGCGGTCGAGAGCCCGCGCACATTCACCCCCTCCCGCAGGATCGCGCCGGCGCCCAGGAAGCCCACCCCCTGCGCGATCGCACCGAAGCCCGCGCCGAGATTGCCCGGAGCGACCCGCGTCGCCATCAGGTCGGCGAAGGCCGCCGCCGCGACCGAGACCAGCACGCAGGAGCGCAGGCCGGCCGCGGTGGACTGCCGCCACTCGCGCTCCGCGCCCACGATCACGCCGAGCAGGAAGGCGATCGGCAGGCTGCGCAGCGTGGTATCGCTGGCGGCGAAGCTGGCGATCCCGTCGAGCACCGGCGCGCTACACGTTGAAGCGGAACAGCAGCACGTCGCCATCCTTCACGACGTACTCCTTGCCCTCGACGCGCATCTTCCCGGCTTCCTTGGCACCCTGCTCGCCGCCCAGCGCCACGTAGTCCTCATAGGCGATGCACTCCGCGGCGATGAAGCCGCGCTCGAAATCGCCATGGATGACGCCCGCCGCCGGCGGCGCCCTTGTGCCCTGGGTGACGGTCCAGGCCCGCGTCTCCTTGGGGCCGGCGGTGAAGTAGGTGATCAGGCCGAGCAGCGCGTAGCCGGCGCGGATTACGCGGTCGAGCCCGCTGTCGGCAAGGTCGAGCGAGGCCAGGAACTCCGCCCGCTCCCCCTCCGGCATCTGGCTGATCTCCGCCTCGATGGCCGCCGAGACCACCACGGCGCGCGCCCCCTCCGCCTCGGCACGGGCGAAGACGCGGGCGCTGTGGGCGTTGCCGGTCGCGGCGGCCGCTTCCTCGACATTGCAGGCATAGAGCACGGGCTTGGTGGTCAGCAGCTGCAGCCGCCGCGCCGCCTCCTCCTCGCCGCGCGGCACCGCGGTGCGGGCCGGGCGGCCGGCCTGCAGCGCGGCCTGGATGGGCTCGATCAGCGCGAGCTGCGCCTGCGCCTCCTTGTCCCCGCCGCGGGCGCGCTTGACGAGGCCCTGGGCGCGCTTCTCCAGGCTGTCCAGGTCGGCCAGCATCAGCTCGGTCTCGACCGTCTCGGCATCGCGGATCGGGTCCACGCTGCCTTCCACATGGGTGACGTCCGGGTCCTCGAAGCAGCGGAGGACGTGGACGATCGCATCCACCTCCCGGATGTTGGCGAGGAACTGGTTGCCCAGCCCCTCGCCCTTGCTGGCGCCGCGCACCAGCCCGGCGATGTCCACGAATTCCAGGCTGGTGGGCACGACCTTCGCGGATTTCGCGACGCGCGCCAGCGCCTCCAGCCGCGGATCGGGCACGGCGACGCGGCCGACATTCGGCTCGATGGTGCAGAAGGGGTAGTTCGCCGCCTGCGCGGCCGCGGTCTGCGTCAGCGCGTTGAACAGCGTGGACTTGCCGACATTGGGCAGGCCGACGATGCCGCAGTTGAATCCCATGATCCTTCATCCGCTCGCACACCAGGCCGCCACACCAACCCTTGGTGCGCGAGCGGCCCCTCACCCGGCCCTCTCCCCCGAGCGGGGGAGAGGGAGTGGCTTTGCCCAAATCAGCGTGCATCAGTGCTGGTGCATTGATGCCCTCAGGCGCCGGCGCGCCTCCGGCGCCTGGCTTCGCCGCATAGGCGGCGGGCCGCATTCAGGACCCCATCCAGGTTGCGCAGCAACGTGGATGGGCGCCCGTCGCGGCCTCGGCCGGCTCCGCAGGCCGCAAGCCAGGACGTCGGCACGACGCTCTAGCCCAACCGCGCGGCGACGTCCTGCACCATGGCTAGGGCCGCGATGCGCGCGGCGGCGTCGTCCATGCCGAGGCCCATCGCCGCCGCCCGCAGCAGCGCCGCGGCATCCGCGCCCTTCAGGCCGACCGAGGCGGCGGCCTCGCCGACCGCTTCCGCCAGCTGGGCCGCATCCGCCTCCCCGGCCACGATCGCGGAGAGGGCGAGGGCGAGCAGCTGCCGCCGCCCGGCCCGCTCCAGGATGCTCCCGGCCGCGCCGACCTCCACACCGGGCGCGCCCGCCGCCTCCAGCACGCGGCCCTGGGCGCGCTTCTCCAGGCTGTCCAGGTCGGCCAGCATCAGCTCGGTCTCGACCGTCTCGGCATCGCGGATCGGGTCCACGCTGCCTTCCACATGGGTGACGTCCGGGTCCT
>DASQVL010000831.1:0-3642 GCA_035640795.1 Crenalkalicoccus sp.
GTGGTGCCGCGTGGCGGCATCGGCGCCATCGGCGAGCGGCTGGCGGAGGCGGGCGTCATCGCCGATTCGCGCGCCTTCGCCCTTGCCGCGCTGGCGACGCGCGGGGAGGGGCCGCTGCGCGCGGCGGAGTTCGCCTTTCCCGCCCATGCCTCGCTGGCCGAGGTGCTGGAGACGCTGCGCACCGCGAAGCCCGTGCAGCGCAAGCTCACCATCCCGGAAGGCCTCTCCGCCCGGCAGATCACCGCGCTGCTCGACCACGCCGAGGGGTTGACCGGCGAGACGCCCCCGATCGCCGAGGGCGCGCTGCTGCCCGAGACCTACGCCTACCAGTGGGGCGACACGCGGGAGGGGGTGGTGCGCCGCGCCGAGCACGCCATGGACGAGGCGCTGGCCGCCGCCTGGGCGGGGCGCGCCCCGGACCTGCCGCTTTCGACGCCGCGGGAGGCGTTGATCCTCGCCTCCATCGTGGAGCGCGAGACGGCGGTGCCGGAGGAGCGGCCGCGCATCGCGGCGGTGTTCCTGAATCGCCTGAAGCGCGACATGCCGCTGCAATCCGATCCCACGGTGATCTACGCGGTGGCCGAGGGCGGCGCCTTCGACCGCCGCCTGACGCGGGCCGACCTCGACGACGACAGCCCGTTCAACACCTACCGCAACCGCGGCCTGCCGCCGGCGCCGATTTGCGCGCCGGGTGTCGCGGCGCTGCGCGCGGCGACCCGGCCGGCGGAGACGGAGGAGCTCTACTTCGTCGCCGACGGCACCGGCCGCCACGCCTTCGCGCGCACGCTGGAGGAGCACAACCGCAACGTCGCGCGCTGGCGCGCGCAGTCGCCCTAGCAGGCGGCTGAGTCAGAATGAGGGGGCTTCGCCCCCTCAAACTCCCCCACCAAGGGCCGAAAGGCCCTTGGAACCCGCGGGTTTAGAAACGAGGTTTCCAAAGGCCCGCCAGCCGCGCGCTCAGCCCGGCAGCTGCACGTAGACCGCGCCGCCTTCCACCTTCACCGGATAGGTCGCGACGTCCACCGTCGCCGGCTCGGTCACGACCTTGCCCGTGCGCAGGTCGAAGCGGGCCTGGTGCAGCGGGCATTCGATGTGCCCGTCCTCGCAATAGCCGTCCGAGAGCAGCGCGAATTCATGCGTGCAGACGTCGTTGATGGCGTGGATGCCATCCTCGAGCCGCACCAGGCAGATCTGCGTCTCCCCGACCCGGACGCCGAGCGGCATCTCCGGCCGCAGCTCGCTCTCCGCGGCGACGCGGTGCCAGGCGGCTTCGGGCATGGGCGGGTCCTCCGGTGCGGCGCCGCAGGCTGCGGGCGCCGCGCCGCCGCGTCAACGCGTCCCGTCCCCGCTGGCTGCCTCCGCCATGGCAGCGGCCACCGCCTGGTCGCGCGGGTCGGCGCTCGCCGCCAGGGCGGCGCGGGTGCCGGCCTGGTCCGCCGCCGGCCGGTTCTGCGAGAGCTTGCGCTTGCCCGAGAGCGTCTCGATCCGCAGCGCGATCCCCACGATGCCGCGGAGCTGCCCCGCCACGAACCCCGCCGGCGCGTCCGCGACCGCCCAGGGGCGCGGCTGCGCCCGCTCGTGATGCGCGGTGAGGCGGGAGACCAGGGCATGCAGCGCTTCGGCCTCCTCGATCAGCGCGACCGGGCCCTCGGCGTGCACCGCCTCGTAATTCCAGGTCGGCACCACCCGGTGGTGCTCGGCCTTGGAGGGGTACCAGTTGGGCGAGACATAGGCCTCCGCCCCGGCGAAGACGGCCACCGCGCGCCCGGCCACGCGCAGCCGCTGCCAATGGGGGTTGGCGCGCGCCACATGGCCGTAGAGCGTGCCCTGCGGCCCTTCCTCCGGCGCCAGCAGCAGCGGCAGGTGGGTGATGTCCGGCACGCCCTCCGGCCCGTTGGAGGCGAGCGTGGCGAGGCGCGCGCGGGCGATCAGCCCGTGCAGGACCTCGACGCGCTCCTCCCGGAAGGCTGGCGGCTCGTACAGCATGGCAACAGCATCGCCGGGCGGCGCCGGCGCTGTCCACTTCGTCCCGCGCAGGGCAGGGCGGCGCGCCGCTCAGCTCGGGGTGGGGGAGCCCTTGGGCGGCACGGCGGCGGAGCCGCCCTGGGTGTTCGGGCCGCGGCCGCCGCCCACCGCCTTCTGCCGGTGTTGCTCGTCCTGCATCTGCTTCGCCGCCGCCGCCTCGGTCGCGGCGCGGTCATCGGTGGGGTGGGCCTTGGGGTCGGGCTCGCCGGCCGGGCCGGCATCGCCCTGCTGCGGCGCGCCGACCGCCTTTTCGTGCTCCGTCCAAGTGCCGCCCTGGCGAGCGGCGGCCTTTCTCTCATCCGGCATCGGCGCGTCCTCCCGGCCCTCTGCGGAGCGAGCGCCCGCCGGGGCCGGTGGTTCCATGGAGCGCCGGCGGCGGCCTCGCGTTGGAAATGGCACGACCGGAAAGAACTGCCATGCCGCTGCTGGCCAACCCTCCGCTCTGGCTCTCGCTGGGCTTCACCTTCGTCCTGATGCCGGCGCTGGCGATCGGCGCGCTGTTCCTGCTGCGCTGGCTGCTGGACCGGCTCCTGCGGAAGGAATACGCGCCGGTGCTGCGCCATGTGCTGCGGGCGGGCGGCTGGCCGCAGGCGGCGGCGGTCGGGCTGCTCGCCGCGCTGGCGGCGCTGCCAGCCTCGGGGCTCGGCGGCGCCGCGACGGCCGCCATCGGCCATGCCATCGGGCTGACGCTCACCGCGGTGATCGGCTGGATGCTGACCCGCATGCTGGGCGCGGCCTTCGACATCTACCTGGAGCGCGCGGGCCAGGCGGGGGAGGGGGACATCCATGCCCGCCGCCGGCGCACCCAGCTCGTGGTGTTCCGGCGCGTCGTCGTCTCGGCGGCCGCGGTGCTGACGATCGGCCTGGTGCTGACGGAGATCCCGGTGGTGCGCACCGTGGGGCTCAGCCTGTTCGCCTCCGCGGGCGTCCTGGGCATCGTCGCCGGCCTTGCCGCGCGGCCGGCCGTTGCCAGCTTGATCGCCGGGTTGCAGCTGGCGCTGACTCAGCCGATCCGCATCGGCGACGCGGTGCTGGTGGAGGGCGAGTGGGGCCATGTGGAGGAGATCGGCTCGACCTACATCGCCATCGTCACCTGGGATCTGCGCACGCTGGTGGTGCCGATCAGCTACTTCCTGGAGCACCCCTTCCAGAACTGGACGAAGAACTCCACGCGGCTGCTGGACACGGTGATGCTCTATGCCGACTACGCGCTGCCGGTCGCGGCGGTCCGGCGCAAGGTGGCGGAGATCCTGGCGGCGACCCCGCTCTGGGACGGGCGGGCGCAGGCCGTGCAGGTGACGGGGCTGAAGGAGAACGCGGTGGAGATCCGCGTGCTGATGAGTGCGGCGGATGCCGCGCGGATGTTCGACCTGCGCTGCCAGGTGCGGGAGGAACTGGTGGCCTGGATTGCGCGGGACTTCCCGAATTCGCTGCCGCGGGCGCGGGTGGCGGTGGAGGAGGAGGTGCGGAAGGCAGCCTAGCATTACAGTTGCGGTTTTCGCTTCAGGTGTGCGCGTTGTGCGGCGGCCTGGTGGGCGCGACGCCAGGCGGACCAGGCGAGGATGAGGGCGGGTTGGATGCGGCGCTGCGCGAGGCGCGCGGCGATCCGGCGGATTT
>DASQVL010000832.1:0-2279 GCA_035640795.1 Crenalkalicoccus sp.
GAAGCGCCCGGCGGCGGCCCAGGGGCGCGGGCCATCCTGGCGTGGCCCGTCGTGGTGCGGTCCGCCGGGGCCGATGCGCGCAAGCTCCGCCGCGCGCGCCCCGCGCAGCCCGCGGCCGGGGCCGAGCAGGCTGATCGCCTCCAGCAGGTTGGTCTTGCCCGCGCCGTTCTCGCCGGCGATGACGACGATGCGGCCAGCGATCGGCCAGGTCAGCTCGGGCCAGCTGCGGAAGTCCCGCAGCATCAGCCGGGTCAGGCGGAGCGCCATGCCTCATGCCGCTCCCGCCGGCGCTCGGACGGGCGCACCGAGGGAGGGCGCCCCCCCGGGCGGGGCATCCGCCTCAGGGCTCCTCCTCGCGTTCGCCCTCGACCTCGATCTCGCCGCCGATATCCTCGCCCTCGTCCTCCAGCTCCTCGACGTCCTCGACGGCCTCCTCGGCCTCGACTTCCTCGAGGTCCACCTCCTCGGCCTCGGCCTCGGGCAGCGGGGCGCGCTTCTTCACCTTGTCCTCGGCGGGGGCGCTGCCGCCGCCGGGGCGGCGCAGGCGGGGCTGGTCGGCAGGCTGCTCCGTGCCGCATTTCGGGCAGATGGCAGGGCTGCGGTTGAGGTCATAGAACTTCGTGCCGCAGGCGACGCAGACGCGCTTGAGGCCCAGTTCGGGCTTGGCCATTTGGAAGCCTCGTGCCTAGCACCGCCCGCATCCAGGGCCGGCCGGATCCCCATGGAGCGATCGCCGCGTGATCGCCATGGGCGCCCGGCGTCGCGGCTGAGTGCGGGCGGGGGTAATGGGGTCGGGCCGATTGCCACGCTGTGCCGCAGGTGTCAAACCGGCGCGCCATGCCGCATGCCGCGACCGCCCAGCCGCTCCGCGCCTCCGCGCCGGGCGCGCCGCTCGCCGGGCGCCTCGCCGTCCCGGGCGACAAGTCCATCAGCCATCGCGCGCTGATGCTGGGCGCGCTGGCGGTGGGCACGACCGAGATCACCGGCCTGCTGGAAGGCGAGGACGTGCTGCGCACCGCGGCCGCCATGCGGCTGCTGGGCGCCGAGGTGGAACGTCTCGCCCCCGGGCGCTGGCGGGTGGCGGGGCGGGGGATCGGCGGCCTCACCGAGCCTGCGGACGTGCTGGACATGGGGAATTCGGGCACCGCGGCGCGGCTGCTCTGCGGCCTGCTGGCCGGCCATCCGATCTTCGCGGTGATGACCGGCGACGCTTCCCTGCGCGCTCGCCCGATGCGCCGGGTGACCGAGCCGCTGGCCGCGACCGGCGCCCGCTTCCGGATGCGGGAGGGCGGGCGGCTGCCGCTTGCGGTGGAGGGGGCGGTGGACCCGCTGCCGCTCGACTACCGGCTGCCCGTCGCCTCCGCCCAGGTGAAGAGCGCCTGCCTGCTCGCCGGCCTCTCTGCACCGGGGATCACCCGGGTGGTGGAGCCGGCGCCGACCCGCGACCACACGGAGAACATGCTGCGGCATTTCGGCGCGGCGGTGCGGGTGGAGGATGCCGGCCAGGGAAGGGTGGTCGAGCTCGACGGCCAGCCGGAGCTCGTGGCGGCGTCCGTCATCGTGCCGGGCGATCCTTCCTCGGCCGCCTTTCCGCTGGTCGCGGCGCTGCTCGTCCCGGACTCCCGCCTGGTGGTGGAGGGGGTCGGGCTGAACCCGCTGCGCACCGGGCTCCTGGCGACGCTGCGCGAGATGGGCGCGCGGCTTGCGGTCGAGAACCCGCGAACCGAGGGCGGCGAGCCGGTGGGCGACCTGGTCGCCGAGGCGTCCGAGCTCCGCGGCGTCGAGGTGCCGCCGGAGCGCGCGCCTTCGATGATCGACGAGTACCCGATCCTCGCCGTGGCCGCCGCCGCGGCACGGGGGACGACGCGCATGCGCGGGCTCGCCGAGCTGCGCGTGAAGGAGAGCGACCGGCTGGCCGCCACCGCCGCGTTGCTCGCCGCGAACGGGGTGCGGGCGGAGGTCGAGGGTGACGACCTGGTGGTGCACGGCACAGGCGGCGCCATCCCGGGCGGCGGGGTGGTGGCGACGCGCATGGACCACCGCATCGCGATGAGCGCGCTGGTCATGGGCCTCGCCGCCCGCGCGCCCGTCGCGGTGGACGATGCCGGCTTCATCGAGACGAGCTTCCCGGGCTTCGCCGCTTCCCTGAACCGGGTGGCCGGCGGCGCGCCCATCCGGCCCGCATGACGGGGCTGATCGTCGCGGTGGACGGGCCGGCGGCGGCGGGCAAGGGGACGCTCGCGCGGCGGCTGGCGCGGGCGCTCGGCCTGCCGCACCTC
>DASQVL010000833.1:0-4595 GCA_035640795.1 Crenalkalicoccus sp.
CTAAGCGGCCGGCGAAGCCGGCCGAGGCCGCGCCGGCGCTTGAGGCTTGGCGTGCGTCAGCACTTCATGAGCCCGGTATCAGCCCGCCGAGGCTTGACGCCAGCCCGGGGCCGACTAGCTTGCACGGTCCGCCGCAGCGCTCCGGAGCCGCCCCGACATGGCCAAGTCCAATACCATCCAGATCAAGCTCGTCAGCAGTGCCGATACCGGCTACTTCTACGTGACGAAGAAGAACACCCGCAACACCACCGCCAAGCTCGAGAAGAAGAAGTACGACCCGGTGGCCCGCAAGCACGTCGTCTTCCGCGAGGCGAAGATCAAGTAGGACGGGTCACCCCCGCCGGGCGGGTGAAGTCGGTGGCGACCGCGGTCTCCACGCGGTCCCGGCCGTTCTTCTTCGCCCGATAGAGCGCGGCATCGGCCGCCGCCACCGCCTCCGCCGCGGTCAGCCCGCTCGCCACCTTGGCCAGGCCGATGCTGACCGTGACCGCGATCTCCCGGTCGGCGAGCCGGATCGGCTCGGCGGCAATGGCGCGGCAGAGCCGCTCGGCGACCGCGCTCGCATACTCGGCCGGCCCGCCGGCGAGCACGACCAGGAACTCCTCCCCTCCGAAGCGCCCCACCACGTCGGCCGCGCGCAGGCTGGCCCGCAGCCGCCGTGCCACCTCGCGCAGCGCCTCGTCGCCCCCGCCGTGGCCGAACTGGTCGTTGATCGCCTTGAAGCGGTCCACGTCCACCATCATCACGGCCGTGTCGGCACCGCGCAGCACGGCGTCCAGGTGGCGCTGCACGTAGCGGCGGTTGCGCAGCCCGGTCAGCGGGTCGGTCACCGCGAGCTCGAGCGAGCGGTCGAGATCCTCGCGCAGCCTCTCCTGGTAGCGCTTGCGGCGGATCTGGTTGCGCGCCCGCGCGCGCAGCTCGTTGGGATCCACCGGCCGCAGCACGTGGTCGTTGGCGCCGATGTCGAAGCCGCGCAGCACCAGCGCGCGCTGCTCCGGATCCGCGACGAGCAGCAGCGGCAGGTCGCGGGTGGAGGCGAGCGCCCGGAGGCGCGAGGCGAGGCGGAGCGCGACGGCGCCGTCGGTCGGCAGCGCCAGCACGACGAGGTCGTAGCCGCCCTCCCCGAGCACCTCGACGGCGGCGTCCTCCAGCCGCGCCGTCTCAGCAACGACGCCATCCTGCCCAAGCACGGCAGCGAGCGCGCCGGCGCCCTCCTGCCCCACCGTCAGCACCAGGGCGCGCGCGCCCCGCACGTCGTCGGAGGGCGCGGGCGGCGGCTCGAAGCCGAGGTCGCGCGCGGTCTCGGCGCGCAGCCGCCAGGCGTCCTGCACCTGCTTCACGCGCAGCAGGGCGCGCAGCCGCGCCATCAGTGTCGCATCGTCCACCGGTTTCGAGAGGAAGTCGTCGGCCCCGGCCTCGAGGCCGCGGACCCGCTCCGCCTGCTCGACCAGCGCGGTGACCATGACGACCGGGATGTGCGAGGTGGCCGGCGCGCCTTTCAACCGCGCGCAGGTCTCGTAGCCATCCATTTCGGGCATCATGACGTCGAGCAGGATGACGTCCGGCCCCCAGCTCTCGGCCAGCGCGATCGCCTCCGGCCCCGATGCGGCCAGCGCCACCTCGTAGAATTCGGCCTGCAGCTTGGCCTCGAGGAGCCTCCGGTTGGGCGCGACGTCGTCCACCACCAGGATGCGGGCAGTCATGTGACAGTCCCGTGAATAGCGATTATGACAGACTCGTGTGAACAGGCGCGCATCTTCGCCATCCGGGGCACAGCGCTTAAAGAGCTTCGCCGCCGCGGGGCGGCGGACAGGCAGGGGAGATCCGGATGTCGGGGTGGACGGCAAGCGAGCAGGGCGATCGGCAGGCGGCCAACGCGGCGTTGTTCTTCCGGCGCTGGCTGAAGAACCCGCTGCAGATGGGCTCCATCCTCCCGTCCTCGCCCAGCCTGTGCCGCCGGATCGCCGCGCTGGTCCGCCGGGCGGAGGATGAGGTGGTGGTCGAGCTCGGCGCCGGCACCGGCGTGATCTCCCGCGCCCTGCTCGCCTCCGGCGTGCCGCCGGAGCGGCTGGCGGTGGTCGAGATCGTGCCGGAGATGGCGAGCCACCTGCGCGGCGTGCTGCCCGGGGTGAACGTGATCTGCGGCGACGCCTTCGAGCTGGCGCGCACCCTGCCGCAGCGCTGGCACGGCAAGGTCGGCACGGCGATCTGCGGCATCCCGCTGGTGATGCTGCCCGTCGAGCAGCAGCAGCGCTTCATCCGCGCGGTGGAGGCGGTGGCGCCGGGGCGGGGATTTCTCCTGTACACCTACTGCATCACCTCGCCCCTGCCCTACCGCAAATTGGGCCTGACCGCGCGGCGGGAGGCCTGGACGCCGCTGAACTTCCCGCCCGCCAGTGTCTGGCGCTACGTGCCGGTGCGCTGACCGGCACCGAGTGCACGCGGCGGTTGGCCCCCGACCCGGTCGTAACGACATTAGCATGATTGTCGCAACTCTATAGAGAGGTGGCGCGCGCGTCATCAGATCCAGTTCGGTGCGCATGGGGGCCGGCTGGAGCGCTTTCCACCCGCCTCTGCTCGCGGAAAACGCTCCAGCCCCTTGTTCGCAGAGCAGATTCACGCTCCCGCGCGGTCTGCTCCGATGTTCCGATTCCGAAGTCCGCCGCCAGTGCGGCGCCCACCGGATCGGAACACCGGCCTTGGTTTCCAGTGGCCTGCTGGCCCGCTCCGTTCGCCGCCGAAGCAGCGACCTTCGCGGGCAGGACACCAGGGCGTTTTCACCCGTGCCGTGCACGACTGAAACCACCCTGCATAAATCCTGACTTGCAGCCTGCGAAGCAGGCTGAGCGGCCGAATGGCCGCCGCGGCAAGTGCCGCGTAGCCAAGCGGCCGGAGGCCGCGCCGGCGCTTGAGGGCGTTTGTGTGTCAGCACAAACGCATACCGGTAGGAAATGCCCGAGCATTGTGTTCCTGATCGCATTTCCCGTGGCGAACCGCGCACACTTCGCCTGGAAATGCTCTAGCCGCCGCCGAACACGACTTCCCGGCCCTCGATGTGGCGCAGCCGCGCCATCAGGCGGGCATGCGGGCTCCGCCGTACCCGCACCACGTCGGCCACGCCGCGCTCCGCGAGGGCGGCGCGGAGCGCGGCAGCCTCCGGGTGCTCGGCCTCGAGCGCCACCAGCCGCCAGCCCGAATCGGGCAGGGTGGCGGCGACCCCGCGCCCGTCCCACTGGATCAGCGCTGGCACCAGCCCGCCCATCGACTCGGCCCGCGGCGGGAAGGCTATGCGCCAGGCGAAGTCGCCGCGCCGCATGGCGAACGGCGTCCCGCCGCGCGGGCCGAGTCGGGCCAGCACCGCCTCCAGCGCCGGGGTGCGGGCCGCCCAGCCGATCAGCCGGGGCTCCGCCTCCAGCGCCAGGGCCAGCGCCGGGTCGTCCAGGCCGAAGGGGCGCGGCAGGGCCGGGTGCGGCTGCTCCGGGTCGGGCGCCAGCACCTCGAGGTAGCCGGTGGGACCGAGGCCGAGCAGGAGGTTGTGGGTGCCGAACCCCTCATGCCGGCCGCCCGGCCCCGGCGGCGCGCCGAGATGCGCCGCGACGAACTCGGCGCCCGCCGCCAGGCTGCGGGCGCCGAGGACGATATGGTCCAACTCCGCCATGCCAGTCCCTCCCTGCCGTGCCGCCGCCCGGGCCGCGCCCGGATCGGGGGCGGCCGGGGCGGGTCAGCGCACGGCGAACTGCGTCCTGCCGAACATCACCTCGCGCTCGGCCTCGGTCATCGGTCCCTTGCGCTGGCGCTCCGCCAGCACGGCGACGCCGCGCTGCACCGCGGGCCGCGCCGCCACCGCGTCGTGCCAACGCTTGACCGCCGGGTATTGCGCGAGATCAATGCCGCGGCGGTCCGGGTTGCGCACCCAGGGAAAGGTGGCGATGTCGGCGACCGAATACTCGGCGCCCGCCAGGTACGGGCTTTCCGAGAGCCGCTTCTCCAGCACGCGGTGCAGCCGCGCCACCTCGTTGCCGTAGCGCTCGATGGCGTAGGGCAGCTTCTCCGTCGCGTAATTGGCGAAGTGGTTGTACTGACCGAACATCGGGCCGACCCCGCCCATCTGGAACATCAGCCACTGCATGGCGCGCCAGCGCGCGGCGGGCTCGCGCGGCAGCAGGGCGGAGTCGGCCTTCTCGGCCAGGTAGAGCAGGATGGCGCCGCTCTCGAACAGGCTGAACGGGCGGCCCTCCGGCCCTTCCGGATCCACGATGGCGGGAATGCGATGGTTCGGGTTGATGGCCAGGAATTCCGGCCTGAACTGGTCGCCCGCGCCGATGCTGACCGGGATCACCTCGTAGGGGAGGCCGGTCTCCTCCAGCATGATGTGGACCTTGTGGCCGTTCGGCGTCGGCCAGGTCCAGACCTGGATCGGGGCGGGTCCGGGCATCGTCTCTCTCCTCGTCCCGAAGAGCATGGTGGCGCGGGGCGGCGCTTGGCAACCGGCGCCGGTCAGCCCGCCAGGGGCTCTGCCAGGCTGCGCGCGGCCGGCAGGGCGAGGTGGCAGGCGAGGCCTTCGGGCCCCCAGTCCCGCCGCACCTCGCCGCCCA
>DASQVL010000834.1:0-11123 GCA_035640795.1 Crenalkalicoccus sp.
GGATCGGCCCACTCGCCCTGACCGACTTTTCTGTGGCGGACCTAACCAATGCGATTCGTGCCGTAACGATCATGCTGCTGCAGGAAGCCTTGCCTGCCTATACCGAGGCAGACTTGGCTGCGATGGAAGCGAACATCAGGCGCGCGGAACTGGTGGATGATGATCCCCGCCAGCGATCCGAGCTGATGATCCAATTCTATCACCTCCTCGCCGAGGCAAGCGGCAACCGGGTGCTCGTCGTCCTGGCAGACGTACTGATCAGCATGCTGCGAGACTGGGTCGCTCGCATCGGATCGGTATCAGACGACAGGGTGATTCGGGCAAGGCGGGCTCTGCTCGATTGCCTTCGTCGCCGAGACTCCAAGGAAGCGCTTCAGGGCCTTGAACGGTACCTTCACGAGTTGCACAAATTCTGGCTCGAAAGGCGCTCTTGATTGGCAATGCGCCCGGCCAAATCCACGGCGCGCTGGTCGAGGTCGGCCAGATGCCGCCGGATCGCCAGCTTCTCGTCCTCGGCCAGGGACTGCTCCGCGAGCCAGGCCCGTCCAGCGGCGCCGAACAGTTTGCCCCGGTAGGGCGGGATCAGCTTGGCGTGCAGCACGGCATGAATGCGGTACTTCACCCGCGTCATCTGCCGCACGACCTGGCTGCGCTGGGCGATCTGGCGCCGCAGCGCCTCGGTCGCCTCGTCCGGCATCCAGACCTCGGGCAGGAAGCCGCTGGCGTGCAGCTTGGCCGGCACCGCGGCGTCGATCCTGTCGGTCTTGGCCTTGGGCATGCGCGATCGCGCGCGCGTGCAGCGGGTTGGCGATCACCACCCGCCGCGCAAACGGGCGCAGCAGGCGCACGATCGTCGCCGTGCTGTTGGTGGCCTCGAGCGCCACCTCATCATCGGCTCGCAGCTGCCGGCCGAAGACGATCACCGCGTCCCGCGTGAGATCGACCCGTCGTCCCGCTGGTGCCAGCGCCACCGTCACCTCAAACAGCTTGGCGATGCCGGCTGAAGTCGTGGCAGGCCGCTCTCACTGATCCCGGTCGACCTGGTGGAGGCTTGCCTCTCGCCGAGGGCGGTTGCGCCGGCCCGCGCGGCTGACGCAAGCTCTACCTTGCCCGAGCGGCGGCGCCCGTGCCGGCCCGGGGAGGGGAAACGCCCATGGACATGCACGATTCGCCGGCGAACGGCGGCGGCCGACGGGGCCTGCTGCAGGCCGCGGCCGCCGCAGCGCCCATGGTCGCCGGCCTCGGGATCGCCCCGGCGGCCCTCGCGCAGGAGGCAGGCCGGTCCTCGCGGCCGCTCCGCGCCGCCTTCTCCAATGCCGGGCTGCAGGCCACCTGGTGCGCCCAGGGCAAGGCGGCGGCCGAGCACTGGGGCAAGCTCTTCAACGTCGAGGTCACCTGGTTCGACGGAGAACTGAACGCGACGCGCCAGCGCGGCGCGATCGACAACATGGCCTCCCAGCGCTGGGATTTCGTGGCGATCCAGGCCTTCGGCATCGGGACCCTCACAGCGCCGGTGCGGCAGATGATCGACGCCGGAGTCCCGGTTATCGACATGGACACGCTGATCGCCCCGCTCGACCAGATCAACGTCCACAGCTTCCTGGCACCCGACAACGAGTTCATGGGCGCCGCCGTGACCGAGGCGCTGATGCAGGCGATCGGCGGCGAGGGCACCATCATCATGACCCAGGGGGCCCTCGGGCACACCGGCGCGCAGGGCCGCGCCCGCGGCTTCGAATCGGTGGTCAAGCGCTACCCGAAGGTGGAGGTGCTCGACACCACGCCGGGCGACTGGGACGTAACCAAGGTGGCGCGAATCTGGGACACCCACCTGACCAAGTACCCGAAGATCAGCGCCGCCTACTTCCACAACGACGACATGGCGCTCGCCGCCTACAACGTGATGCGCGCGAAGGGCCGCACCGACATCAGGATCGGTGGCTGCGACGCCATGCCGCCGGCGCTGAACGCGGTGATGGACGGGCGCATGCTTGCAACCGTGCGCAACCCGTCCTGCCGCATCCACGGCGGGGCGATCGTGGCCGGCGTCGCCGCGGTGGTCGGCGGCGAGAAGCAGGGTGAGGGCGGCATCCCGAAGCACGTCGTCACAGACGGCCCCGTGGTCACGCGCGCCAACGCCGCCGGCATGGCCTGGATGCAGAAGCACTTCCTGATCTAGCGGGGAGGCGAGCGGCATGGCCGCCACGCCGCCCGCCATCCTGGAGCTCCGCGGCGTCTCGAAGCGCTTCGCCGGCGTCGCGGCACTGGAGGGCGTGGACTTCGCGCTCCGCGCCGGCGAGGTGCACGGCCTCGTCGGCGAGAACGGCGCCGGCAAGAGCACGCTGATGAAGATCATCGCCGGCGTGCACGTCGAGTACGAGGGGGAGATGCGCCTCGACGGCCGGCCCGCGCGGTTCCGCTCGCCACGCGACGCACGCGCCGCCGGGATCGGCATGGTGCACCAGGAGCTCTCCATCGTCCCGGCGCTATCGGTCGCGGAGAACGTGCTGCTCGGCGCCCCGCCGCTCAACCGGCTCGGCCTGGTGGACTGGCGGCGGATGCGCGCGTGCGCGGCGGCCGAGCTCGAGGCGCTCGGCATCGCCGTCGACCCGGGCGCCCCGGCCGGCTCGCTGCCGCTCGGGCTGCAGCAGATGGCCGAGATCGCGCGCGTGCTCGCCTCCGGCGCGCGCATCGTCATCCTAGACGAGCCGACCTCCGCGCTCTCCCCGCCCGAGGTGGAGCGTCTCTTCGCCCTGATCGGCCGGCTGCGTGCCGGCGGGCGTGGCGTGGTGTTCATCTCGCACTTCCTCGACGACGTGCTGCGCGTCTCGGACACGGTCACGGTGTTCCGCAACGGGCGGCGCGTCGCCACGGCCGCCGCGCGGGGGTTGGGCAAGCCCTGGCTGATCCGGCACATGATCGGCGCCGGCCACGAGCGGCTGGAGGAGAGCTACACGGACGCGATCGCGCTGCCGCCGCGCGCGGCGACGCCCCCGGTGCTGGAGGCGGAGGGTCTCGGCGCCGCGGGGCTGTTCGCGGAGGTGAGCCTCACGGTCCATGCCGGCGAGGTGCTCGGCCTCTACGGCTTCATGGGCTCGGGCCAGCTCGAGCTCGCGCGCGCGCTCGCCGGCCGGCTGCCGCTCGACCGTGGCACGGTGCGGGTGGACGGGCGGCCCGCGCGCCTCTCCGGCGGCACGCCGGCGGCCAAGCGCGCCGGCATCGCCTTCGTCCCGGAGAGCCGTCGCGCCATGCTCTTCGCGCAGGAACCGGTGTACCGCAACATCACCATCGCCATGCTCGAGCGGATCGGGCGCGTCCTGCTCCGCCCCGCGATCGAGCGGCGCGTCGCCGAGGAGCAGGTGCGAAGCCTCGGCGTGCGGCCGCCGCGCATCGATCTGCCCGTCGGCGCGCTGTCGGGCGGCAACCAGCAGAAGGTGGCGCTCGCCCGCTGGCTCGTTCACCTGCCGCGCGTCCTGCTGCTCAGCGAGCCGACGCGCGGGATGGACGTCGGCGCCAAGGACGACGTGATGCGCATCGTACGCGGCCTGCGGGAGCGGGCGATCGCGGTGGTCGTGGTCTCCTCCGAGCCGGAGACCGTGCTCTCGCTCGCCGATCGCATCGTGGTGATGCGGCGCGGCACCCTGGCCCGCGAATTCGCGGGCGAGCCGGTCGGCAAGGACGCGCTGCTCGCCGCGGCATGAGGGAGGGATGATGGAAGCGACGACCCAGACCGAGACCTTCGCCCGCCCGCGCGCACGCCCGTGGCGGCGGCTCGGGGGCCAGCTCCGCAACCTCGCCCCCTTCGCCACGCTCATCGTCCTGGTCGCGCTGTTCAGCGCGCTCAGCCCCTCCTTCGCCACCACGGCGAACCTCGGCAACATCCTCCAGCAGGTCTCGATCACCGCGATCATCGCGGTGGGGCTGACCTTCGTGATCCTCACCGCGGAGATCGACCTCAGCGTCGCCAGCGTTGCCAACGCCACCGGCATCCTGCTCGCCTTCCTCACCGTGCAGGATTCGAGCGTGAACATCGCCAACCTGCCGCTGCCGGGGCCGGCGGCGATCCTGCTCGCCCTCCTCGGCTGCCTCGCTCTCGGCGGGGTGACGGCCTTCGGGGTGACCCGGATCGGCATCCCCTCCTTCATCATGACGCTCGCCATGCTGCAGATCGGCAGCGGCATCGGCGCGCTCCTGGTGCGCGGGCAGATCGCCTACGCGGTCCCGGACCTCGTTGCGACGCTCGGCAGCGGCAGGATCGGGCCGGTGCCCTGGATCGTGGTGGTGGCCGCGCTGGCGCTGCTCGCCGGCCACCTGGTCCTGACCTACACGCGGTTCGGGCGCTACGTATACATGGTGGGCGGCAACCGCGAGGCGGCCGAGCACGCGGGCGTCGACGTGAAGGCGGTGGTCGCCGCGGTGCTGCTCATCTCCGCGCTTTGCTCGGGCGTCGCGGGCATGCTGGGCGTCGCGTACTTCGGCAGCGCCCAGCAGAACCAGTTCGACAACTACCTGCTGGATGCGATCTCCGCCGTGGTCGTGGGCGGCACGAGCCTGTTCGGCGGGCGGGGTGGGATCGGCAACACCATCGTCGGCCTGCTCGTGCTCGGCGTGCTGAACAACGGGCTCGACCACGTGCGGATGGACAGCTTCCTCAAGATCCTGATCCGTGGCCTGGTGCTACTGCTCGCTCTGGTGATCAACGTCTACGCGCAGCGCCTGCAGGGGCAGCGACGGGGTGCGGGCTGACATCCGGGCTAGCGCCAGCGCCCCATGGCGCTCTGCGGCCTCATTCGAAGTGGAGCTGTATTGCGGCTGTAGCTATTTCGCGCCGATCTGGGGCCGCGGCGTAACCGCGATCGCCCAGCTTCTTCTCTGCCTCAGCGATTGCCTGACTGCTCTCCCGAGGAGGCGGCCCGGCTGCGCTGTTTCGGCAATCGGACGGGGTGGGTCGCATGAAAGTACTCATTGCTTCGACGCCCGCGACCGGCCATCTCAATCCCCTGCTGGCGATCGGGCGCATCCTGATGGCCGAGGGCCACGAGGTGGTCGGGCTGTCGGGGAGCGCGCTGCGCGGGTGCATCGAGGGCATTGGCGCGGAATTCCGCCCGTTTCCCGCGAGCGCGGACATCGACCTGCGCGACATCATCTCGGTGGTTCCCGAGCTGAAGAACATGCTGCCGGGGCCGGAACGGCGGCGCGTCGCGCTCGAGCGCGTGTTCGTGGACACCCTCCCCGGTCAGCACGAAGGCTTGCAGCAGGTTCTGCGCGACGTCCCGGCCGACGTCGTCATCGGCGACAACATGCTGTTCGGCGTGCTGCCGATGCTGCTCGGGCCGCGCTCAAAGCGGCCGCCGGTCGTCCTCTGCGGGACATCGTTCCTGCACGGGCGCCGCGACGATGGCGCGCCGAACTTTTTCGGTCTCCCGCCCGCGACAACCGATGAGCAGCACGAGGAATGTGCAGCGATCGCTCGGGAGGACAACAGGATCGTCCAGCATCCCGTGAGCCGTCGCTTGAACCGGTCCTTGAAGAAGCTGGGTGTCGGCCCGTTGTGGACGCCCCTATTCGAGCCCGTCGTGGAGCTTGCCGACGTCTACATGCAGCTGACCGTCACGAGCTTCGAGTTCCCACGCAACTTTCCGCCCTCGGTGCGCTTCATCGGCGCCCTTCCGGTCATCCCGAATCAAGCTCCGCTCCCCTCCTGGGCGCATGAGTTGGACGGCTCACGCAAGCTCGTCCTGGTCACGCAAGGGACGGTCGCAAATCACGACTTCGGCCTCCTGATCGCCCCGACGCTGGCGGCCCTCGCGGAGGAGCCCGATCTGCTCGTCATCGCCACCGCGGGCGGCCGCCCGACCGACGCGATCCCCCGCCCCATTCCCGCCAATGCGCGCCTGGCCAGCTACCTGCCGTTCGAATGGGTGCTGCCGAAGATAGACGCGTTCGTCACCAACGGCGGCTATGGCAGCGTCAACCAGGCCATGAGATTCGGGATCCCCCTCGTCACCGCGGGGCTGACCGAGGACAAGGCGGACGTCAACGCGCGTGTCGCGTGGTCCGGCGTCGGGATTGATCTCGCAACCAATAAGCCGACGCCACAGGCGCTGCGCGCCGCCATCCGGACCGTGCTCGACGAGCCGAACCATCGTTCGCGCGCCTCGCTCATGGCCAAGGAGTTCGCCGCGCTCGACACGCGATCGGAAATCCTCCGGATACTCCGCGAGGTGACGCGCATTTCCGGCCAGGACGATTTGCGGCGAGGCGACGTCCCGGCACTCAAGGGCGCTCGGGCGCCGTCGGAAGCGACGCACCTCGCCCGCGTCGACTGAATGGCGTCCCGCGCGCCCATCGCATAGGAACGACATCGGAATGCGTATTTTGAATATCGTCACCTCACCAAGAAGAGAGCGGTCCGCATCCATTGCTATCGTCGACTCATTCCTCTTCGAGTACCAAAAGAAGGTCAAAGGACTCGTGGTCGACACGCTGGATGTCTGGGCTGAGTCGCTTCCGGAATTTGGTGCAGAAGCGATAGGCGCTAAATACAAAGGTGTCTCCGGAGAGGCGATGACGACATCAGAAAGAGCTACGTGGCACAAGATCAGGGAACTGGCGTCACGCTTTCAAAAGGCGGATCGCATCGTCCTCGGCATCCCGATGTGGAATTTTTCCTTTCCTTATAAACTGAAGCAGCTGATCGACCTTACCTGTCAACGGAATATGCTTTTCACGTTTGACGGGGAAGAATATGGACCAGCGTTGAATATCGACAAGGCATTCGTCGCGTATGTACGGGGGCAAAGCGGGGAAGCCGGCTTCCAGACAGTCCCTCCGCCTGGCTTTGAATATGTAGCCAAGTACATGGAATTCTGGCTCCACTTTATCGGCGTACGCAGTATCACGGCAATGACCGTTGAGCACACATGGGATGGGCGAGCACTAGACATGATCGACGCGGGGAAGAGGCAAGCAGCAGAGCTCGCGAAGGAGTTTTGAAAGCTGTGGGTTCGGCAGATTTTTGCACTGCACTGCACTGCGGAGCAGCCACCCTGGCTCGAGCTGATCGGGCGGCGCACCGACTGGCGCTGGAGGTGGACCGGCTGCGCGAGCAGGGCGTGGTCGGTCAGCGGCGATTGCGCGCGCTGACCGAGCAAGGCGGCCCACCCCGCGCGGCGGCGCGCCCTGGACGCACACGACCGTGACGCGGCTGCGGGCGCTGGCGCGCAGCGAGGGCCACCAGGTCGGATAGCCGCGGTCCGGGCGGCCGTCGCGGAGAGGACCGGGACACGGCTACTGCGGCACGGTCATGAGCTCGAGCACGTGGCCGTCGGGGTCCCTGAAGTACACGCCGCGGCCGCCGTTCCAGTCGTTCAGCCGCCCGTCCTCGAGGCTCCAGGGGCTGCTGCCGAAGGCGAGGCCCGCCGCCTTCACGCGCCCCAGGATCGCGTCGAACTCGGCCTCGCCCACGTGGAAGGCGTAGTGCTGCACGGCGATCGGCTCGCCCCCGTCGCCGAAGTCGAGCGTCAGGGTGTCGTTGACGCGCACCGGCGCGAAGGGGCCGCGCGGGCCGTCGAAGCGTAGCCCGAAGATGTGCGCGAAGAAGCGCGCGGCGGCCTCCTTGTCGCGCGACGGAACGATCGTGTGGTTGAGTGTGATGGGCATGACCTCCTCCTCCGGATGCCCCGGCCGGCACCGCGCGAGGGCTCGGCCCCGCCGCGGGCCGGTCGGCCGCGCATCGTACCAGGGCGACGCGGGCGGGCCGATGTCGGCCCGGTGTGCGGCGCGTCTGCAAAATGGGACGGGCACCGGGAGGAAACCGAAGGGCTGAACGATTCGTTGCCCCGGCTCCCCCACCGGGTGGCGACCACTCCGTCGTGCGGCGGGGAAGGGGGCACGCGCGATGCTCTCCTCGGACCTGGCACTCTATGTCGCCCTCGGCTTCGCGGCGCAGCTCGTCGACGGCGCCCTCGGCATGGCCTACGGCCTGCTCTGCACGTCTGCCCTGCTCGCCGCCGGCGCCCCGCCTGCCGTCGCCAGCGCCAGCGTGCACGCCGCCGAGGTTGTCACCACCGGCCTCGCCGGCGGCTCGCACCTGTGGCACCGCAACGTCGACTCGCACCTGTTCCGCCGCCTCGCCCCGGCGGGCGTGGCCGGCGGCGCGCTCGGGGCCTATGTGCTGACCGAGTTGCCCGTGTCGACGGTGAAGGCGGTGGTGGTCGCCTACCTGCTCGGCATCACCGCGATCATTGCCAGGCGCGTCTTCACCGGCCGCCCGGCGCGGCAGGTCCGCGCGCTCGGCATCGCCCCGGTCGGCGCGGGCGGCGGCTTCCTCGACGCGATCGGCGGCGGCGGCTGGGGCCCGATCGTCACCTCGACACTGGTGGCGCGCGGCGAGGAGCCGCGCCGCGCGGTGGGCACATCGAGCCTGGCCGAGTTCCTCGTCACCGCGGCGGTCTCGGCGACCTTCGTGGCGACGCTCGACCTCGCCGTCTACGGCCGGGTGATCCTGGGGCTGATCGCCGGGGGCGCCCTGGCCGCGCCGCTGGCCGGCTGGTTCAGCCGCGTCCTGCCGCAGCGCGTCCTCATGGGTGCCGTCGCTGCGGTTGTGGGCGTCCTGGCCGCGCACGGCCTGGTGCGGCTCGCGAGCGGCTGACCGCGAATCAGCACCGCCTCGGCGCCCGCGACCATGGCGCGGAGACGCGCGAGGTCGAGGCTGACTTCGCCGACCAGCAGGCCAAATGAAGGCTGGTGTTCCAATCCGAAGGGCGCCGCACTGGCGGCGAATGTCGGAATCGGGACGCTGGAGCATTGTTTGCAGAGCAGATTCACGCCTCCGGGCGATGCCGCCCTACGGCGATCTGCTCTAGCGGCGACCGGCGCCTCCGCTCCCTCTCGGAAGCGCCCCCTGGCCGAGCGGCACCTCCACCTCGCAGACCAGGCCCGTCCCCTTCCAGTCAAGCGACACCGCGCCGCCGAGCTGACCGCGCACCGTACCCTCGAGCACCCGGGACCCGAAGCCCCGCCGCGCCGGCGGCCCGGAGACCGTTGGGCCTCCCGCCTCCGCCCAGCGCAGCCGAAGCACGCCCGGCGTGCCGGGATCGAGGCGCCAGCAGACCGAGACATGTCCCTCGGGCACCGACAGGGCGCCGTGCTTTGCCGCATTGGTCGCCAGCTCATGCACCGCCATCGCAAGGGGCTGCGCCGTGCCGGGCGGCAGCACCACCGGCGGGCCGGCCAGCTCCGCGCGCTGGCCGGCCAGGAAGGGCGCGAGCTCCCCCTCCAGCATTGCCCGCAGCGCGGCGCCGTCCCAGCGTCCCTCGGCCAGCAGGGTCTGCGCCCGCGCGAGCGCGGCGACGCGGCCTTCCACCGCCCGCGCGAAGGAGGGAACGTCCTCCGCCCGCGTCAGGCGCAGCATCGTCTGCACCACGGCCAGGGCGTTCTTGGCGCGATGGTCCACCTCGCGCGCCAGCAGGGCCTGGCGCTCCTCGGCGGCCCGGCGCTCCGTCACGTCCTGGCCGATCTTGAGGAAGCCCCGGATGCCGCCGTCGGGCCCGCGCAGCGCCGTCGTGGTGCCCTCGATGAATACGCGGGATCCGTCCTTGCGCAGGTGCCAGCGGACGTCCGGCGCCACGCCCTGCCTGCGGGCGGTGCCGAGTTCCCGCCCCGGGCTGCCGCTCGCCAGGTCCTCCGGGGTGAAGGTCATGGAAATGGGCTGGCCGACCGCCTCCTCCGCGCCCCAGCCGAAGACGAGCGCGGCGCCCCCGAGCCAGGCGTCGATCCGGCCCTCCGGATCGGTCGTGAAGATGGCGTAGTCCCGCGCGCTCTCGATGATCAGGCGCAGCCGCTCCTCGCGCTCCTGCAGCGCCGCCTCGGCGCGTGCCCGTTCGACGATCGCCCAGGTGCGCCGGGCGGTGTCCTCGGCGAGGGCCAGTTCGGGCGCGCCCCAGCGCCGCGGCGCCAGGTCGTGGACATAGAGGATCGCTGTCAGCCGTTCCGCCCTGAGCAGGGGAACCGCGATCAGCGACCGCGTGCCGATGCTCGCCCAGGCGGCGGCATGGGCCTCGCCGGCGGATCTGGAGTCGGCCAGGCAGTCCTCCACGACCAGGGTGCGGCCGGCACGGAGCTCAGCGATCACCGCCGGCCCGAAGGTGTCCAGCAGGCGGGACTCGCCGGCCAGGCTGGCGACGGTGCGATCGGTCCAGTCCCGCTCGACCGCGATGGTCGCGCCGGCCGCGTCGATCTCGCCATAGCCGGCGCGCGCCGCCCCGACGTGGCGCCCGAGCGCCTGGGCCGCCGCGAGGGTCAGCTCACGCGGGTCGGTCAGCCCGCGCAGCCGCTCCTCGAGGTCGAGGAGGAAGGCCTGCCGCCGCTCGGCGAGCACCTTGCCTGTGGTCTCGACGACGGTGTTGAGGAAGCCGGTGACGCGGCCGGCCTCGTCCCGGATCGGGCTGTAGCAGAAGGTGAAGAAGGCCTGCTCCGGGTAGCCGTTGCGCTCGATGGCGAGGGGGAAGTCCTCGACGAAGGTGGCCTCGCCGGCGAGGGCGCGCTCGGCGATCGGCCCGATCGTCCCCCAGGCCTCGCTCCAGACCTCGCTGAACGGACGCCCGAGTCCGTCGGGCTTGGCGCCGAGGATCGGCCGGAAGGCATCGTTGGGGAGGGTTGTGAGCTGCGGCCCCCAGACGATGCAGGCCGGGAACTTCGACCCGAGCACAATGCCGAGGGCGATCCGCAGCGACCGAGGCCAGGATTCGGGCGTGCCGAGCGGGGTGGCCGCCCAGTCCCGCGCACGGATGAGCGCCTCCATCTCGCCGCCCGCTGTCAGGAGGTCGGCCGAGGGCGTCCCCGCCTCACCGCGCACCGCGGCGCCTTTGCCCTGCTGCCTCGTTCTCGGCTGCCCGGGGCCGCGGCTCCAGCCGTCTGCGCTCCTCTTCAAGGAGGCGCAGGGCGGTGCGCACCACCTCCCTGGCGGTGCCGTGGCGGCTCCATGCGAGCCGCCCGTCGAGGAACGTCTCCATCTCGGGCGCGAGCGAAACGTTCCTGGTCTTCCCGGCGGCCATTCACCGAGGACATGGGGGGCGCGCCCCTGTGTCAATCAATGATACGCAGGGCGAGGTAATTCGACA
>DASQVL010000835.1:0-2558 GCA_035640795.1 Crenalkalicoccus sp.
GGAAGGCGGGCAGCGCGGTCACGCGGGCGGCGGCCGCACGGCGCCGGCGGCAAAGAGCGCGGCGGCCTCGGCTTCGGTGTAGCCCGCCTCCGCCAGGATGGCGGGCGCATCGGCGGAAAGCCGCGGCGCCAGGGGCAGCGCCTCCGGCCCGGCGGAGGCGAAGGCGATCGGCCGGCCGAGCCCGGTCATCGGTCCCTCGCTCGGATGCACCTCCCGCCGCAGCAGGCCGCTCGCCCAGAGCTGCGGGTCCTCGAGCAGCCCCTCGATGCTGTTCATCGGCATGGCCGGGATGCCGCGCGCGCGGAAGGCCTCCGCCCAGTGCGCGGTCGGGCGCGCGCGCAGCGCCTCCGCGCGCAACGCGAAATAGGCGTCCACGTTGCGGAAGCGCGCGGCGACCGAGCTGAACCGCGGGTCGTCGCGGAGCTCCGGCCGGCCGATCGCTTCGAAGAAGGCGAAGGCCTGCGCATCCGTGTTGGCCGAGACGGCGATGTGGCCGTCCGCCGTTGGGATCGGCCGCGCCTCGGCGTTCATCACCCGCGGGTCGCCGGTCGCACCCTCGGGGTCGAAGCTGCGCGCCGCCATGTGCTCGGCCAGCACGAAATGCGCCATGCACTCGAACATCGGCACCTCGATCGCCTGGCCCTCGCCCGTGCGCTCCCGCGCGTAGAGGGCGGCGCAGACCGCCTGCGCCGCCATGTGGCCGGTGATGTGGTCGCAGAGCACGAAGGGGGCGAAGCGCGGCTCCCCCAGCACGCGGCCGAGCGCGGCGGCGAAGCCCGCCGCGCCCTGGATGATGGTGTCGTAGGCCGGCAGGTCGGCATAGGGGCCGGCGCTGCCGAAGCCCGCGATGACGCAGAGGATGAGACGCTGGTTCAGCCCGTGCAGCGCCTCCCGCGTGATGCCAAGTCGCGCCAGCGCCGCGCCCCGCATGTTGGTGACCAGCACGTCGGCCCGCGCGGCGAGCCGCGCCAGCACCTCGCGGCCCTCCACGGTCTTCAGGTCCATGGCGATGGAGCGCTTGCCCCGGTTGAAGTGGATGAATTTGGGCGACATGTCGGGCGAGGGCGCCGGCCCGCCGAGCCGGCGCAGCAGGTCGCCCTCCGGCGGCTCCAGCTTGATCACCTCGGCGCCCTGCTCGGCGAAGGTCAGCGTGCAGGTGGGTCCGACGACCACCGCCGTCAGATCCAGTACCCGCACGCCGGAAAGCGGGCCGCGGCCCATCTCAGGCCGCGGCCCGGCGCGCCGGCCGGCTCACCGCGCCGGCGCGTCGGCGGTGCGCAGCGTGGCGGAGCCGCCGGCGACCGGGATCCGCGTCCCGGTATCCGTCAGCTTGCCGTCCGCGCCCACCCGGAAGACGAAGATGTTCTTCTCCACCATGTTGCCCACCAGCAGAGTCCGCCCGTCGGCGGAGAAGGCGGCGCCCTGCGGCCAGTGGCCGATATCCGCCTCCGAGGCCGGGGCGAGGCGGCCTTCGTCGATGCGCAGCAGCTTCACGCGTCCGGTGCTGTAGAAGGGCGAGTCCTTCGGCTTGTTCGAGCCGTTGACGAGCACCACGGCCACGTGCCGGTTGTCCGGGCTGGTCATGATGCCTTCCGGCGTCTGGCCGACGCTCACCGTGTCCACTACCCGCCAGGGCTCACGCGACAGGTCGATCAGGCTGACCGTGTCCGCATCGCCGGTGCCGCGGCCGATATTGGCGACCACCGCCCAGTGCCCGTCCGGCGTCACGGCGAGGCCGTAGGGCCGCACCCCCGCCGTCATCTCGCGGTCGGTCTTGGTCACCTTCGTGCCGTCTACCGCCAGCACGTTCACCGCGTGGTCGCCGTAGCGCGTCACCAGGGCGTGGCGCCCGTCCGGCGTGAAGGCGACGCCGCTCACCTCGGCGCCCACGGGGCCGATCTCCACCTTGCCGGCCGGGCTCACCTGGCCGTTCTCGATGCGGAAGACGCTGACCGTGCCTTCCGACCGGTTGGCGACCAGCGCCAGGGTGCCGGCGCGGTTGATCGCGACCCCGGCCGGCGCGCTGCCCGTCGGCACGGTGGCGACCACGCGCGGCGGCTGGGCGGCGAGGTCCACCACGGCCATCGCATTCCCCGGCGCCAGCTTGCCCGGGTCGCCCGGATCCGGCCGCTGATTGGCGGTGACCAGGGCGAGCCGCTGGTCGGGCGTGATGGCGACCGAGATCGGCGGGCCGACCACGCTCGCCGGCACCTCGATCTCCGCCCGCAGCGCTGGCGGCTGGGCGGCGAGATCGATGATCGAGAGGGTGTCCGGCGGCGGGTTGCGCACCGTCTTCGTGACGCCGTTCTCGAGCACCATCTTGTTGTCGTTGGCGGAGAGGGCGAGCTCGGCGGCGCCGGCCACACTGGCGGCGAGCAGGCCGGGGACGAGCAGCCCGGCGATCAGCGTCAGGGGGCGCATGCCGTTTCCTCATTTTGGTGCCTGGCGCAACTCTCGGCCCGGCCGGCCGGGCCTGGCAACCCGCAGCGGCCCGGCAGGCGGGTAGGCTCGCATCCGGCCGGGCCCGGCCAGCCGCCCCGGGCCTCGGCGGGCCCACC